>SKNL01000063.1 GCA_007120555.1 Balneolales bacterium | reverse complement strand
AGGAGAAAAAAGGCTCTGAGGAGAAAAAAGACCCGGAGGCAACATCCGAAGAACAAGGGCTGAAACCCGATAACCAAAAAGTAAAACCCAAAGAACAAGAGGTAACATCCGAAGAAAAAGATGTGCCGGGGGAGTCCGATGAGGATGACGAAGGCAATCTGATTACCCGCTACCAGAAAACAAACGGCAACGACAAGCACGACCCGCCGCTGGTATCCATGCTGAAAAAAGAGCCGGAAGAGGATGAGGAAGACACCATCCCGCTGTATTCCCGAATCAAACCGGATCCGGAGAAAGAGGATGCGGAAGACGTTCCGATATGGCAGCAGTTCACAAAGGGGGACGAAGATGATGCCGGTGAAGCGGAGGAGGAAGCGGACAAGGAAAGCCTGGAAGCCGGGGAAGAGGCGGACGAGGATGAGCCTGCCGGGGATAAACCGGTACCGGCGGAAGAGCTTGAAAAAATCCGGTCCTACGTCAGGGACATGGAGGATGAGTTCATTTCCGAACTTTTTGGCGGGGATGAAGGTGCGTTTCTGGAGTCCATAGAGCACATAACCCGTCTCCCTGACTGGAAGGAAGCCGGCAGTTATATCAGCAAGGAGGTATTTGACCGCAATTTGATCGATATTTATTCCGATACCGCCATTTATTTCACCGACCGGATGCAGACCTATTTTCTGGAACGTGAGTGAACCGCCAACCTGGGACGGATATGAACCGGAAACGCAAGTTTGAAGAACTGGAGACGTGGAGGGAAAAGTCACAGAAAGGCGGGGGAGCCGCCCGCATCAAAAAACAGCATGATGCCGGCAAGCTTACGGCCAGGGAACGCATCACGCTGCTGCTTGACAAAGGCAGTTTTGAGGAGCTTGGCGCACTGGTGCGTCACCGGAGTCATGATTTCGGTCTCGACAAGCAGCGCTACCCCGGTGACGGTGTGGTGACCGGGTTCGGTACGGTCAACGGCCGCCCGGTTTATGTCTACAGTCAGGATTTTACCGTATTCGGGGGTTCGCTTTCCGAAACCCATGCCGAGAAGATCTGCAACATCCTTGATCTGGCCATGAAAAACGGTGTGCCGGTCATCGGCCTCAATGACTCAGGCGGCGCCCGCATCCAGGAAGGGGTGGTTTCGCTGGGCGGATATGCCGAGGTGTTCTGGCGCAACAGCATGGCGTCCGGTGTGGTCCCGCAGATATCCGCCATCATGGGACCGTGCGCCGGCGGCGCTGTCTACAGTCCGGCCATCACCGATTTCACTTTCATGGTGAAGGGAACCAGCTTCATGTTTGTAACCGGTCCCAACGTAGTCAAAACGGTCACTCACGAAGAGGTCACACTGGAAGAGCTCGGCGGTGCGTTGGCGCACAATACCAAGTCGGGTGTTGCTCATTTCATGTCGGAAAATGATGCCGGATGCATTGCGGAAATCCGGCAGCTGCTCGCCTATCTTCCCTCCAATTGCGAAGAAAAAGCACCGATGTCCGCAGCAGCACAGCCCGATGAGGATGCCGCAGCAAAGCTGGATACGCTTGTCCCGGAGAGTCCGAACAAACCGTATGACATGAAAGAGGTCGTTCGCGGTATCGTGGATGGCGGATCGTTTATGGAAGTCCATGCGCACTATGCCGAAAACATGATTGTAGGATTTGCGCGGATGGATGGGCGCAGCATCGGCGTGGTTGCCAATCAGCCGCTCTCGCTGGCGGGATGCCTGGATATTGACGGGTCCGTGAAAGGCGCCCGTTTTGTGCGTTTCTGTGACGCTTTCAATATCCCCCTGGTTGTTTTTGAGGATGTTCCGGGATTTCTCCCGGGCACGGAACAGGAGTGGGGTGGGATTATCCGTCACGGAGCCAAACTGCTCTATGCTTTCTGCGAGGCCACCGTGCCCAAGGTGACCGTGATTACCCGCAAGGCTTATGGGGGCGCCTACGATGTGATGAACTCAAAGCATATCCGCGCCGATTACAACATTGCCTGGCCGACGGCGGAAATTGCCGTAATGGGCGTAAAGGGTGCCGTTGAAATCATTTTCCGCAAGGAGATCGCGGAGGCAAAAGATCCGGAAAAGAAGATGGCGGAATTGGAGTCGAAATATGAAGAGCATTTTGCCAATCCGTGGCGGGCGGCCGAGCGGGGATATGTGGATGATGTCGTTTATCCCTCTGAAACCCGGCTGAAACTGATACGGGCCCTGAATATCGTCCAGTCAAAAGCAGACCACGTGCCCAGGAAAAAGCACGACAACATGCCGCTGTGACGATGTGTGAGGATGTTGTCAATTCGATGACGGGTCAGGATGTCGTACGCGATTTGATGGTTCGGGATGCCGTGCGTGTGAGGTTGGGTCAGTATACCGCCAATCTGATGGCGATTCAGACAAGATTAACTTCCGGGTCCAGGGTGATCCCGAATCGATCGTGAACTTCTGCGCGTATGGTGTCTGCCAAATCCAGGATATCCTTTCCGGTGGCCTTTCCGTGATTGACCAGGATCAGGGCATGGCGCTCATGCACGCCCGCTTCCCCAAGCCGCTTCCCCTTGAAACCGCATTGGTCGATCAGCCAGGCCGCAGGTATTTTGATCTGGTTTCCGGCGGGATAGGATGGAATTCCCGGGTGCATCTCACTCAGTTTGCGGAACTGATCCTGCGAGATGACCGGATTTTTGAAAAAGCTGCCGGCGTTGCCGGTGACCGACGGATCTGGCAGTTTGGAGGATCTGATTTTCCGGACGGCTGAACCGATATGACGGATATCCGGCTCCGTGATGCCGTCCGCCCTGAGCACATCTCTCAAATTGCCATATTCCAGGTGCAGCCGGGGCTGTTTGCTGAGTCTCAGTGTGACGGAGGTAATGAGAAATTTGCCTTTCAGATCCCGTTTGAAGATACTGTCGCGGTAACCGAAGCGGCACATTCCCCGGTCAAATCGGGTCAGTTCGCCGGTTTTCAGATCCATGGCATCCAGTGACACGAAGACCGATTCCAGTTCCACACCATAGGCCCCGATGTTCTGGATGGGTGCGGCGCCGGTCTCGCCGGGGATCATGGAGAGGTTTTCAAGGCCGCCCCAGCCCCGGTCGATGGCATGGCGCACCAGGTCATCCCAGATCACGCCGGCTCCTGCTTGCAGGACTACTTCGCGATCATTCTCTGACAGGACCGTGATACCGGGAATGCGGATTTTCATGATGAGCCCGGGAAAGTCCTGCGTGAACAGGATGTTGCTGCCGCCGCCGAGTATGAATCTGGGCTGTTCCAGAAAAATGACGGTGTCCATAAGACGGAGCAGTTCTGCTGTCGAGGATATTTCGGCCCAGAACGCAGTATTGGCATCAATATGGAACGAATTGTGGGGTTTAAGGGAGACCCATTCCCGAATCGTTATACTGTTGTTTCGGCTCACGCGTGACCTCTGGTAAATGAGATAACAAGATGATAAAAAAAGGGCAGTGAAGTCAATCCCTGCCCTTTTACTTTGGGGTAATAGCCAGATTTTTTAAAATCCTCTGGCAGGATCGGGATTACTTAGTAGCGCTCCGCTTCCATTTCCCATTTGGTCGGGGATCGCCACAGGCTGGAACGCATAAGTTCTCGCATGAAGAGGAACTCTTTCGGGAGGCGGTCATACAGCTTGGAGAACAACTCCTCGTGGCCGAGCACCTCCTGTTTCCATATTTCACTGTCGATGGCCATCAGATCGTTGAAATCATCTTCCGTGAAGTTTTCAAGTCCGCGCCAGTCGAGATCTTTGTATCGGGGCATCCAACCGAGCGGACTTTCCAGGGCATAGGCCTTTCCGCCGACACGCTCGACGACCCATTTCAGCACACGCATGTTTTCACCGAATCCCGGCCAGATGAACTTGCCGTTTTCGTCCGTGCGGAACCAGTTCACACCGAAGATCCGCGGCGGGTTTGGGAGATCACGGCCTATCTGTAGCCAGTGGTTGAAGTAGTCGGCCATGTGGTAGCCCATGAAGGGAAGCATGGCGAAAGGGTCGCGACGCACTTTGCCGAGCGTACCTGCAGCCGCGGCGGTCATCTCCGAGCCCATGGTAGCGGCGATGTAGACACCAAAGTTCCAGTTTGCGGACTGGTAGACCAGGGGTACTGCATTGCTTCTGCGTCCGCCAAAAATGAAGGCTTTGATCGGCACGCCATCGGGGTTTTCCCATTCCGGATCGATAGACGGGCACTGTGAAGCCGGCGCGGTAAAGCGCGCATTCGGATGCGCGGCAGGTTTGCCGGAATTCGGATCGTGTTTTTCACCACGCCATGTGGTAAGGTTTGTCGGAGCCTCCTTGGTCATGCCTTCCCACCATACATCGCCATCCTCAGTGAGGGCGCAGTTGGTGAAAATGCTGTTCTTGCTGGCGGAGGCCATGGCGTTCGGATTTGACTTTTGATTAGTACCGGGAGCCACTCCAAACCATCCCGCTTCGGGGTTGATGGCCCGAAGGTTGCCATCCTTGTCCTTCTTGATCCATGCGATATCGTCACCGATGGTGGTCACTTTCCAGCCTTCCATCTCTTTCGGCGGGATCAGCATGGCGAAGTTGGTCTTGCCGCAGGCGCTGGGGAAGGCAGCCGCCACGTAGGTCTTTTTCTTTTCAGGTGATTCCACGCCAAGGATCAGCATATGCTCGGCCAGCCATCCCTCATCGCGGGCCATGGTGGAGGCGATACGCAGGGCAAAGCATTTCTTGCCAAGCAGGGCGTTGCCGCCGTATCCGCTTCCGAAGGACATGATCGAGCGCTCTTCCGGGAAGTGCGTGATGTATTTGGTATCATTGCAGGGCCACTGCACATCTTTCTGTCCTTTCTTCAGGGGGGCGCCCACAGAGTGAAGGCATTTGACAAATTCACCATCTTTTCCAAGCACATCCATCACTTTCTTGCCGACGCGGGTCATGATGCGCATATTCACAACAACATAGGCAGAGTCGGTGATTTCAACGCCGATGTGAGAGATCGGGGAGCCGATCGGGCCCATGCTGAACGGGATGACATACATGGTGCGGCCCTTCATGCATCCGTCGAACAGCTTCTTCAGCGTGGATTTCATCTCTCTCGGATCCATCCAGTTATTGGTGGGACCTGCGTCTGCTTTTCTTTTGCTGCAGATGTAGGTGCTCTCTTCCACGCGGGCCACGTCCGAAGGATCCGAAAAGGCGGCATAGCATCCTGGTCGCTTTTTCTCATTCAGTTTGATGAAGGTTCCGCCATCAACCAGAAGCTGGCAAAGCCGGTCATACTCCTCCTGGGTTCCATCAACCCACTCTACGTTGTCGGGTTTGGTCCGGGCGGCTGTTTTCTCCACCCATTCAATAAGTTTCTTGTGTTTAACCCACTCAGGATGTTTCATAACAGTACCCCCGTAATTATTGGTTTACAATATTGGCTTGCTTGCCACCTTACAAAGTCTATTTCTTTGAAATTCGCAGAAAGCCAGTTACACTTTCCGTACTGCATATCGATCAATACTGTACTGCGCAAGATAAACGAACAAATTTCTTTATGAAATTCTTTTCCACGAATGAACATCTGATTGAGTCATCTATCTTTATCCGCAAACAATACAGATAGATTTTGAATATTGCATTAAGAAAACGTTCGCACCATGTTCCCTCAGGGAAGTTGGAACACAAGATGGCCAAACCTGATGGAGAGGCCTGTATGCCCGGGGGAAAAACCCGGATTTCAAATCGGCAGGTACACCTTGAACTCGGCGCCGCCTCCGCCTTCCCCGTCTTCTTCCACCACGTTCCGCACCCTGATTTTCCCACCGTGTTTCTGAACGATCTGTTGAGAAATGGAAAGGCCCAGGCCCAGTCCGAAACTGGTATTCTTGTGCTTTGTGGTAAAGTTCGGCTTGAAAATCTCCCCGATGACGGATGGCGGAATGCCCGGTCCGCTGTCCTTGATGGATACCCAGACATACCGTTCATCGTGTCCGCAGGAAATGACCAGCTCTCCCCGGTCCTGCATGGCATCGCAGGCATTGATGATAAGATTTGTCCATACCTGGTTCACCTCACCGGTAATGACATCGATCGGAGGGATATCGGAGAAATTGAGGATGACATCAACTTTCTTGAGCCGGTTGGACAGCAGCAGCAGCGTGTCATTGAGTCCGTCCCGGAGATCCGCTTTTTCGTATTTGCCCTTGTCCTGCCGGCTGT
>SKNL01000218.1 GCA_007120555.1 Balneolales bacterium | reverse complement strand
AGAGTGTACAACATCCCCCGGAATATCTCCGGGAGATAAATTCTTTCCAGGAAGTTAAGTGAGCGTTCCCTGGTGGGGTCGCTTACTTTCGCATTGGTTCTTGGAATCTCTAGGTTATCAGACATGGTGAATTACGTATCGCAGAGTAAAAATGACAAACTGGAATGCCTGTTTGACGGCTTCAGTAAAAATAACGCATGTGCAACTTCCATCAAAGGAATCTGTAGCAGAATGCGTGGTCAGGAACTTATTTTTCCTTGAAAACCATGGTAACGGGAACGCCCTTGAACTCAAACCTCGCACGCAGCTGGTTTTCTATATATCGTCTGTAGTTTGCCGGAAGTTCCCGTGGCATGTTCATGAAGAATGCGAAGACAGGAGGTTTGTTTTTTACCTGTGTGACATATTTGATGGTAAGCTGATGCCCTCTGGCGTAGGGAAGCGGACGCTGTGTCGTGATTTCCTTGAGAAAGCGGTTCAGTTCCGACGTGGAGATCTTTTTGTTCCTGTGCTGCAGAACTTCCACGGCTTCATCGATTACCCGGTGGATACGCTGTCCGGTAAGGGCGGAAATGGTTATAACGGGCACATATTTGAGTGTTGGAACCTTACGGAACACGTTTTCCATGAAATCCCGGGCCGTATTGGTTTCCTTTTCGATGAGGTCCCACTTGTTAAGGGCGATGATCATGCCCTTGTTGAATTGTTCGGCCTGCCGCAGCAGTCGTGCATCCTGGACTTCGAACCCCTGGGAAGCGTCCACCAGCAGAATGGCAACATCACATTCGCGGATGCTTTTCTCTGTCCGGATGAGGCTGTAAAACTCGATATTCTCTTGTACGCGGGAGCGTTTTCGCAGTCCCGCCGTATCGATAAGCGTGTATTTGCCGTCGTTGTATTTCAGCAGGCTGTTCACCGAATCGCGTGTGGTCCCGGCGATATCTGTGACAATGCAGCGCTCATCATTAAGCAGCGCATTGATGAAACTGCTTTTGCCCACATTGGGTCTGCCGATTACTGCCAGTTTCGGCCATTTCTCCTCTTCCTGATGCGCTTTTGGTTCCGGCAGAAGATCCACCAGCCGGTCGAGAAGCTCTCCCGTACCGGAACCCGACAGGGCTGAAACGGGAAAAAGCTCGTCAAAACCAAGACGGTAGAATTCCGGGGCAAGCATCGCTTTATCACTGTTGTCGGACTTGTTTACAGCCAGGACGACAGGTTTTTTCTGTTTTCGCAACATGTCGGCCACGGCATCATCTTCTGTGGTAATGCTTTGCATTACATCCACCACGAAGAGGATCACATCGGCTTCGCGGATGGCAAGTTCAACCTGGTTGCGGATGCCGGTAACAATGACATCGCCCTTGCCGGACAGATACCCCCCTGTGTCAATAACAGTGAAATCACGTCCGTTCCAGAAACTTTCGCCGTAGTGGCGATCTCTGGTTACACCGGGCTCACCATGTACGATAGCCTGGCGCTCTCCCAGCAGGCGGTTGAAGAGCGTGGATTTGCCGACATTGGGGCGACCTACTATAGCAACTACTGGCAGCATATGGTATTGAAATTGTGGAGAAATGTCTTTTTTACAAAGAAAGTTTATTATCTTTTAAAGATACACATCGTTACATCAGTAAAAAAACAGTTATGCTGCACTACATACATGAGCAATTTGGAACTGTAGGTTCCATTTTAGTTGCACTCATTGCGTTTATATTTGCAATTTTGTGGATTGCAGCTATTTCCGGCCTGCATGAATATCCCTATTCACAGAGACGAAAACTGTTCATCACGGTTATGTTCATTTTATTGCCACCTTCTGCCCTTGT
This sequence comes from Balneolales bacterium, assembly GCA_007120555.1. GTDB lineage: Bacteria > Bacteroidota > Rhodothermia > Balneolales > Natronogracilivirgulaceae > SKNL01. The sequence continues at coordinate 4,403 of SKNL01000218.1, read as the reverse complement.
CTGGCTTGCAAAAGACATGTACCGGCAGTATAAAATCCTGAAGTTGGAAAAGGACTGATTCCTTTCGCTGCCTGTTCGCCCATCACCAAGTTGCATTCGGGGTGCTCGGTTGATTGCTGTTACCTGTTGTGACGTCATGCGAAAACAGGCACTATGATGTAAGTTGTCTGGGTGTCGGCTCTTCCTCCAGTATCCATGTTTCCAGTTTTTTTTCCGGAATGCCATTCAGGAATCGTGAGGGATTTGAGAAGTACTCTCCGAAAGAACTCTCTTTTGTGATCGGGTAGGTTACAAAAAGCCTCTCTTTGGCACGCGTACAGGCAACATAGAGCAGCCTCAGCTCTTCATCAAGGGCTTGGGGGTCGTCCACGGAATATCCGGAAGGAATGATTCCGTCAAGGCACTGGACAATAAAAACCGTGTCCCATTCCAGGCCCTTGGCGGAATGGATCGTACTCAGGACCAGTGGATCCTCGTCCTTTACGGATGCCTCTGTTTCCACAGCGGTTGCGTCAAGCGGATCGAGGGTAAGCTCCTGCAGGAGGTCTTCAAGGTTTTTATATGATGTGGCCAGGCCGGCGAAGGAGTCAAGGTCCTTGAGCCGTTTCGGATGATCATCAAAGCGCTTGCTGCATATGGGATTATAGTATGCTACAGCCGCAGCTACTGCTTTGCCTGGCAGATCACGGTACTCGTTCAGGTCCTCCAGCACGATGCTGAGCTGTTCGAGTTGCTTCCGGTACGACTTGCTGACCAGCCCCGAGTCGCTGAAGTTCCGGTCTTTATTCCTGCGAAGCCATGAAATCAGTTCCTGTGCCGTTTTTGGTCCTATCCCATCCAGCAGCAGAAGTACGCGATTCCATGCAATTTGATCATCCGGATTTACAATTATCTTGAGATGAGCAAGGATATCACGGATATGTGCCGCTTCTGAAAACTTTTGACCGCCAAATTTCTGAAATGGAATGTTTCTTTTGTTCAGTTCCCATTCCAGATCGTAGGAATCGCGACCGTTGCGAAACAAAATGGCGATATCACCCAGCGAGAGGCCCTGTTCACGGAGCTGAAGAAGCATCTGGCATACAAACCGGGACTGGGCCCGTTCACAGGGCGCTTTTACCAGGCCGGGCAGATCTCCCCCCTCTTTACGTGTAAAAAGCTTTTTTTCAAATTTCTGAGACGCTTTTCTTATCAAAGTGTTAGCGAGATCCAGCACGGGTTGCGTCGACCGGTAATTTTCTTCCAGACGGATGATCCGGCACTCCTCAAATTGTTCCGGGAACGTGAGCATGTTGCGGAATTCGGCGCCGCGAAAGGCGTAAATGCTTTGCGCATCATCTCCAACAGCCATCAGGTTTCCGTGTGCCGAACTGAAAAGCCTTGCCAGCCCTGCCTGCAGAGCGTTGGTATCCTGGTATTCATCCACCATGACCTGTCTGTTTCTTGAGGAAACCCTGGTGCGTATCTCCTCGTTTTCCGTAAGAATTTTATGTGTATATACAAGCAAATCGTCAAAATCCATGACACCATTCATAATTTTATATTCAGAGTATCTTTTCCGGACTTCGAGAATGGCATCATGATGCGGAAGGAACTGCGGGTAGGCGGAAGCCAGGACGTCGTACAGTGGCTGCTGGCGGTTGACAGACGCGGAGAACATCGCAAGCAGGGTGTTTTTTTGGGGAAAACGTTTACCCCTGAGATTTGCGGCCAGGGGTGCGCGGACGTAGTGGATGGTGTCGGCGGCATCGGGCTGGTCCAGCAGCGTAAAATTGGACGGGAACCCGATGTGTTCGGAATAGGTATGAAGCAGCTGGTTGCAATAGTGGTGAAAGGTCCCTCCTCTCACATGAGCACACCGTTCATCCAGTACACTGGCGGCCTTGTCCAGCATCGCTCTTGCGGCGCGGCGTGTAAAGGTGAGCAAAAGGATTGCCCTTGGCTCCAGGCCGTCTTCAACCAGCCGGGCTACGCGATAGACCAGTGTGCGCGTTTTGCCGGTCCCGGCCCCGGCGATGACCAGTGCCGGTCCGCGATCGTGCATAACAGCCTGGCGCTGCTGTTCGTTAAGTAGTTTGTCGTAGGCTATGCGATACGAGGCATCGCTCGTACGTCCGGTATCCTGTTGCAATACGAATCGTTTCATGGGAATACAATATATGTAAATAATATGTTACAGATAACCCTGATAAAGCATATGTGCCGTTGAACAGTTAAGCTGATTATCAACCGGATGCGTAAGAATCGATGAAAGATTATTATTTTTATTCCATACCTAAAGATTTTTTTGCAAATGAACATCAGACTCCTCCTGTTTCCTGTCATCTTTTTATCCTTGCCGGTCTTTCTTGTGCAGTGCGGAAGAGGCGATGCGGATCGAGAAGCAAACCGGCTTTTTGTCGAGGCGTACCGCCTGACGGAATCCGGTCAGCAGAGTGAGGCGCGGGATCCGGTGGAAGCCTACTCATATTATCGCCAGGCAGTTGAGAAAATTGACAATATAATTGACAATTATCCCGATACCCCTGTCGCTGTCGACGTAACACAGCGCCGTACCCGCATCGGCGATATCACGATCGGTGAATTGCGGGAGAAGGTTCCGCGTTTCTCTGCACTGGCACGTGCCATGGAGGATTTTCATGAGTTAACGATCCATCTTATACAGATGGAGGATGAGAATGATCGTGGATTGCTTCATTTATCCTATGCCCGGCTGTTATATGAGCACGGCCAGGAAGAGCGGCACGAAGAGGTTGTCAGCAAGGTTCTTAACCAGGCGGACCGCCACTGGAACCGGGAGTTGATTGACCGGCTGTATCTGGAGTTGTCCATGCATTTTTCCAATCTTTCGCGATGGGAGCGCAGCCTGGTGGCATTGGATCGCATACAGGATCAGCAGTTGCTCTATGAGGCGCTTTATCATTTTCTTGGGAATGGTTACATGCGTGCTGCCGACGGAGGCCGTCTGGTGAGGGTAACCACATACCTTGACTATGTGGATCCGGTGGGCCGCCTCGCGCTGATCGATCGCATCTGCGGTGACCTGCTGGCAACAGGCAACCGGCCCCAGGCGGTTTCACTTTTGCAGGAAGATTTTCCCGAACCGTCTGAAAACAGGGTCCTGGAGTATATTGATGTTCTCTCTCGCCTGTCATTGACGCTGGCCAATCATGGAGAATATGATTACAGTCGAATGATTATCGGGCAAATTGAAAAATTAGATTCCGATTATTCCGATTTTGCCAGTCGGGAACTTGCAAGGGTCATTGCACGGCACGGAGAGCCGGGTGCCGCTGTTGAGATGGCCGGTGATTTTGACCGGGTTTATTTTCGGCATACGGCTTTTGCTGACATCGCAGTTGAGCTGGCCCGTCAGGACAGTCTCTCCGCGGCACTTTCGCTTTTGGGCCGTATTCCTGAAAGTGTAACCGAGAAGACACAGGCGCTGCTCGAAATAGCATTGTTGCTTGAAGACAAGCAGGAGATTTCTGATTCGCTTCTCCAGGCTGCAGCGCCGCAGATCTCGGACATTTCATCCCCCCTGGTGAGATCGCACTCCCAAATCAGCGTAGCAGATATACATATCCACCGTGACCGCCGGTCCCTGGCAGCAGAAGCCATGGAACAGGCGGAGGTGTATGCTTCAGAGGTTACCGATCCGGAGAACATCAACCAGCTGATCTCAACGATCATTAAAAGGTGGATTGCTTTGGGTCGGCCGGACCGTGCCCTTGACATTGCGGCCTGGTACCGGATGGAGCATCCCTCCTTCGAGAGGCAGATTCCCGGTCTTTATGATTATGCCATCAGCCGTGGTTTTCATGATTTTACCCGAACACTTGCCGGAATGACGGATCAGAGGGCTTACTACCGCTATATGCTTATTTGGGCCTATCTGGATCAGGGCCTGATCTCCCAGCCAATGGAACATGCCTATGAAATCCGCGATTATTACTGGCGATCCCGCGCCCAGGCTATACTGATAGCAGATTTAAAAAATAAAGTGAATATGGCTACAGCAGAACGTGTGTCGACCGATGCACTGCTGACCATGCAGCGTATACGTGACAGATCGGACAAGCAGCGTGCCTTTTATCACGCGGCCTCCATGATGTCCGCAGCCGGAATCAGCATGGACCGGGAGCGAAGGCAAATTGTCATAGAGCTTCTGGGGCAGTTTGAGATCTGACCCTGTATTGCGTACGAAAATTTCAAACGACGAAATGACCATGACGTCTCCCGGTCACACAGGAGCATGATTATAACCGTCATGGACATTCTATGTGACCTCTTGAATCAGAAATTTTAAACACATGAAATGAACATGACAGCCTCCGGCTGACACACAGGAGGATGATTAAATCCTGTCATGTGAATTCATTCTGACATTATGAATCATAATT
>SKNL01000245.1 GCA_007120555.1 Balneolales bacterium | reverse complement strand
TGCGGCTGGCGTTTCTGATGTGCTGGCGTTGCTGATATGGCTGGCGTTTCTGGTCCGTCTGGCGTTTGTTGATGCCAATGGGTGTCCCGGGTGATGATGGCAATTCCTGATCAGGAATTCAGGACCTTGTCCCGCTCAAGCAGGCTGGGGCTGGAGCGGAACAGGGCATATGCGAGACTGATAACGGCGTAGATGCCGAACCGGGATGTTTCCAGGACAATGGCGGGTGTCGGGCCACTCATGATCCCGAAGAGCCATTCAAACAGAAAATGGGCAATGGTAAGCCCTCCAAGAAACCAGAGTGTGCGGTTGAGTATATTGTTCATGATTGTCGGAAGTGATGAATTGTCGTGATGTCAGGCAATCGTTTTTATTGGTGTCAAAGATAGCAAACCGGGAGCAACCGTGTTGTCAGAAAGTGGTTTGTCGCATGGCCGGCTGAAGCATGGCCGGCTGTCAGAGCCGGAGCTCTATCTGTGCGTAAAAAGTCAGGTCGTAATCGAGTCCGACGGGATACAGGAAATACCCCTGGTTCAGCAGGTTCGTGCCGCGGAAGGAAATGCGCAGGCGATCGTCCCACAAGTTCTTGCCAACAGCCGCATCCAGGTTCACAAACGGCCCGGTGGTGTTGCTGTAGGTGTAAAAGGCCAGTTCGTTGTTGTCGGTGTAGGTTTGTCCGTCCACCTCCTCAAACTCCGGCCAGGTGACCGCCGACTGCGCGCGCACATCCATCCGGAAATCCAGTCCCGCAACCGGGCGCCAGGTGCTGCCCATTGCAATCCGGTGCCGGGGGAACAGGTCGAATCCAACAGGATCACCGCCTGAAATCTCTTCCTGGAAGCGGTAGGAGAGCTGGTGACGGAAGGTCGCGAAAGTGCGGTCGGAGAGCATCACGGTGAGGCCGGCGACGAGCGGGGAGTGACCCTCGGGGAAGCTGATCTGTTGCGTGAACCACTGGACATCCGGAAGCATTCGGTATTGGTGGCGGCTGTAGAAGTAGTTTCCATGTCGGGTCATGGAGAAGTCGGCAGTCAGGTCCGTCACGGCGCCGGCCCGGGCTGATACACCAAGTGACCCGTAGAGCATCTGTTCGACCTCCGGGCCGTCACATCTTGTATGGGGATCGAAAACCCGCTTTGTCACGTTGTGGCGCAGCCAGATATCCGGCTGCTCACGGCGGAGCATGTGGTGCCAGCTCAGGCGGCCGGTCAGGTGCAGGTCCGGATGGATGCGGACCTGGTGTTCCATCGCCGCCCGGTAGCCGGTATCGGTGAAATCGGTCTGGACGCCGGCCTGTATCTTGATGCGGTATGCGGGCGAGAGCGCCATCCACCCGGAAGCGAACAGGTCAGTGAATTGGAAGGATTCGTCCTGGCTGCCGTTGCCGCGGTCGCGGAAGTACATGTGCGCAACGCCGGCGGAGTAGCCTGAAGGGCCGGAATGCGAGCGGACCATGACACGGTTGCGAATGGTCCGGACCGGCACATCAAAATCGAGGCCGGTCCGGTTGCGCTTGTACCGGGCTGTGCGGCTGTTGAGCGAGGACTGCCAATGCAGGCTGTGCCGATTTGTGATGTCGGCGACACCCGACCAGCCGGCGTGGTAGAAATTCCAGAAAACGGGGACTTCGTGTCCGACCGGGTTGAAAAAATAGAAGTCGTGGATGCGGGTAAGGGAGGCATAAAGCTGGTGGCGGAAGCGGCCGCGTTCGGAGCCGGCCTGCATGAACGAAGTGACCCCGCGGTTTACCGCGTCATGGAATGCACCCTCACCGGTAACGCGCATCAGTTTGATGCGCCGGTCGATGGGCGTATCTGTGCTTTTGTGCTCCTGGTAGCGGATCCCGCCGCGCGCAAATCGGCTGCCGGACCGGAACCCTGCGCTCATTTCGTAGTCAGGGCCGGTGCGCTCCTCGTTTGGTGTGCGCAGCCCGGTGAATTCGAACGGACCCGGGTCGTTGATCTCGTTGCCAGCCATGATCCGCACGCGGAGTTCCGCACCGTTTTCTTGCTGACGCCGGGTGGAAATCTGCATGACTCCGCCTGGCGTCCAGATTCCGTCCACGTAACCCGGACGGGAGAGGAAGACGACCTCCTCGATATCCACCAGATTCACAGGCAGCAGGTTTACGGACTGGAAATCCAGAAAATTCAGGTCGAATTCCTGTCCGTCAATTATGACTTTCCAGGAAGGCCGTTTCCATCCGCTGAGCCCAGCCGGGGCAAAAAAACTATCGAAGCCGTTGACGCTCTTGGTGTGCCAGTCACCGGCCAGGGCTGGCAGGTCGCTGAGCCGGGTAAGGGAAGCGGCCTCGATCATTTCACGGGTAACGACGGTCTCGCCGAGACGCATTTGCGGTCCTGCAGCCTGGACTTTGGGCGGCCTTACGGACTGCGGATGGGTGTGTGAGGCCTGGGCTTTGGGCGGCCTTGCGGACTGCGGATGGGTGTGTGAGGCCTGGGCTTTGGGCGGCCTTGCGGACCGCGGATGGGTGTGTGAGGCCTGGGCTTTGGGCAATCCTGCTGATTGATTTTGGGGCGTTCCGGAGTGTGAGCTCAGGAAGTTCCGAAGGCGATCCGGGGTGGTGAACCGATATCCTGCACCGAAGGACAGGTATGCCAGGTTCATCCGATGGTAGGTGAATACGCGCTTGTGCTCTGCCCGCAGGGCCAGATACCAGTTGGGGTGGATGTGGTACCGCAAGTCTGCGGTGGGTGCGATGAAAAACTCGCTTTCCAATCCGGTGAATGGGGTTCCGGATCTGAACTGCATGTAACCCATCCCGAACCGGAATGCGGCCAGGCCGGAAAGGCGGTCGGTCAAGTTCCGGCGCAGACCCCATCCCAGAGCGGTTGTGGCCATGAAAAAACCGGGTTGGAGATCATCCCGTGCGGTGAAGGTATGGAAGCCGGCTTCGGCCTCAATCTCGCCGAAATAGAAGGGCATAGCCCAGCGCAACGCGACGCCCGGTTGCGGCTGCCAGTAGTCGTGAAACCGGGTATCGTTGACGCTGGCGGTGGTGCTCAGGCTCACCGATGAGAGAGTCCAAACAGGCGGAGATGATCCGTGGTCCGGCGACCGGGGTGCATTTTGCGCTGATGCTGACGGACCGTTCAGCAGGCACAGGGCACAAAACAACACCGCGATGATCTGATGCGCTGGCAGTTTCCCGCGTCCGGTCTCGCAATCATGGCCTGACATCAATCTGCTGCCTTTTAGAGTTGATCCAACGTGAGAAAAAGGGATCATCTATTTCATAATCCGATTTTTGTTTAATGACGATGCCGTCCGTCTGCAGCCGTTTGAGACTGCTGAACACGGTGCTGGTGGACGCGATGCCGATCTTGTGGGTGAACTCTGCTGAAAGCGGCTCCCTGCGGCACTCGGACAATCCAACCAGCACTTTCTTGTCGGTATTGTTGAACGTATGCCACAAGCGTTCATAGTCGATGTCGTGCATCATGACCAGTTCATCCACGGCCTGATCCACAGCCATCTGTCCTTCGCCTATCTTTCCTTTGGCCATCGTTCCATCGCCTATCTGTCCTTCGGCCATCTGTTTCGCGCCCTCCCGGCTGTTCATCAGTTCCCATACCCGGTAGGCAAGCTGCTGGGTGTAGTAAGGGTGAGAACGTGATACGCCGAGAATCTGTGCAGCCGCGTTCCCGGGTTCGCTGCTGACGCCTTCCAGGCCCTTCGCAACAAACTTTCTGAACTCCGCTTCCGGAATTTTGTCCAGATACATCACCATTCCGAAATGGTAGAACGGCGATTTTTTGCGTTCAAACATCTCCCGCATCAGTGATTCCTGGCTGCCAAGAAGCACATAATTGACGTTTTTATGATGCTGCATGACCGATCTCATCACGGCAGGGAGGGTATTGTCCAGCCGGAGGATTTCTTGGAACTCATCAAAAACCGCTACGATTTTTTTTCCGGAAGCCACCCGCTCAAGCAGATAAAAGGCGTCCTCAATGATCGCTGCATCCCTGTCGTCCGCAAAGCCGGTAGAGAAGGATATATGTGTTTCGCCGCTTGCCGGATGGAATTTCAGTACAGGTACGATGCGGAAATTTTTGATGTATTCCTTTATCCTTTCGAACGGGAACAGCCGGAAAATGCGGTTGACCAGCTGCCGGGCAAAATCCTCCGGTGAAGTCACCATCTGCAGGTTCAGGTGCAGAACCGGCCTTCGCAATTTGCGGGTTACGTTGTAGACCAGGCTGGTTTTTCCAAATCGCCTCGGACTGATGAGGATCAGGTGATTTTCACTGTTCAGGATGGATTTGACCTGTTTGATCTCCTCCCTGCGGTTAGCAAAATGCCGGCCATCCACCACGCTTCCGAACTTGAACGGATTTTTCATTTTTTAGAATTCAAATAATTCATTGCGATAATATTCATTGCGAAAAATATCGTAACAATCAATGTAAAACACAAGTTGCAACGGCAGGAGGAGGCGGGCTTATGCTCGGGGTGGGTCTTGCATCCAGCGGGAAAAAAAAGTCTCGCAAAAAAATTCAGGGAAATTGTTCTCCGGCTTTGCTACATTAGAGATTATCAGTAAATAAGTGAATCTTAGGGGTTGAACATGGGTCAGGCAAAAGCGAGCCTTCCCGTCATCAGTTGACACAACACAGTGCCGCAGAATTGGAGGCAGCATGCATTGGTATCTGGAAGTATTGAGGCAGTATGCCGTATTTGAGGGTCGCTCGCGCAGAACGGAGTACTGGTCGTTCATGCTGTTCCATCTCATTATCCTGATTGTTCTCAGGATCACTGACGGCCTTGCCGGCACTTCCGGGATGGTTTCCATGTTCTACATGCTTGCTGTGCTTGTTCCTGCCGTTGCCGTTTCGGTTCGTCGGCTGCACGACACCAACCGCAGCGGCTGGTGGCTGCTAGCCACTTTCTTTCCGTTCATTGGCGTTATCGTGCTCCTGCTTTTCATGGTCCAGGACAGCGACCCCAAATCCAACCAGTACGGTTCCTGTCCCAAGCAAGCGATACTTTAACTTTCCGTAATGTGGCACAGCCATTAGTCCATGGCCCGGGATTAGATATGGAAAAGTAACAGGCACAAAACCGAACCTTGTCCAAACTGGAATCATTATCTGTCGTTATGATGCAATGGCTGTCCCTTTTTCTGCTGCTTCAGAATCCCTGGGTCACGGATCCTGTGAGTGCAACCGATGTGGCGCACGTTATTTTCTACAGCGATGCGGTTGGTGATGAAGTCAGCTTTCATATCTACCTGCCACCTGTCTATCAGCAGAATCCCGATGACTGTCTCCCTGTGCTGTACTGGCTGCATGGCAGTGGTGGCGGGCTTCCTGGCATTCCCACGTTGCGAAACTATTTCCACTACCACATTGACAACGGTAACATCCCGCCGATGATCGTTGTTTTCCCGTGGGGGTTGCCGCAAGGAATGTGGGTCGATTCCAAAAGCGGACATCAGCCCGTGGAGTCCATGCTCATGGATGATCTGATTCCGTTTGTTGATAGCGGATATCGCACTATAGCGGAACCAAAGGGGCGCCTTCTGGAGGGATTCAGTATGGGTGGATACGGCGCGGCGCGACTCGGATTGACCTATTATGACCGCTTCGCTGGTTTTTCCATGCTTGGCGCCGGCCCCTTACAGCTTGATTTTGTCAATTATCCGCATGCCCGCATCACCCCGGAGTTGAGGCAGCAAATCTTTGATGAAGTTTATGGAGGTGATCAGGAATATTTCGAAGCCATGAGTCCCTGGCGGATTGCCGAAGCCGCATCGGATGAGCTGCCGGATGGATATGTGATGCGTCAGGTTATCGGCTTGGATGATGAGCTGCTGATCATGAACCGTGAACTTCACGCGCACTGGACCGATCTCGGCCTGAACTGGCAATATCTTGAAGTGCCGGATATCGGGCATGCCAAAACGATGCAGCAAACATCATTTCCTTTACGGGGTTCCATGCATTTCTCACATCCGCAGGTTGCTCTTGGAAAAATGAAAAAATCCGATAATTTGAAGTATCGAACCAATTATTTACCGTCTTTTACCGATTACAGCTCCGGGCGCAGATCCGAAGGCAGCCCCGTGTATATATACAGCAGCGGATAGTATTCCCAAAGACCAGCAATGCAATATGTGACCGGAGCCGGTTGCGTAACAGGCCGACAGACACTCAATGTTCAGCGACATGTTTCGACGCATTCGCATAGCGGTTATCGTGATGGGCTTCAGTGGGCTGGTTGCCGAAATCTTCCTGCTGCGAGAACTGCTCATCGTGTTTTCGGGAAATGAGTTGAGTATCGGTATCATCCTGGCGAACTGGCTGCTGCTTGAGGCGCTGGGCTGTTTCTGGC
>SKNL01000106.1 GCA_007120555.1 Balneolales bacterium | reverse complement strand
GCGGATTTTTCTTCCAGCCTCTGGTCAACCCCGGTGTGGGATCCAATGCGGATGACCAGGCCCGTCTTGTGCTCCGGATGACCATGGGGCCGGACGGGACACCAGCCCTGGCACCTGCTCCTGCTGCGGAGAGCGGTCAAGATATTTTTTCGCGCAGGGTTCAGGGCCCCATCAACAACATGGGCATTCCCGGTGCCCGGTCGTTCCACCTGCTTATACCGGGCTACGGCAACATGAATCCGTTCTTCGGCCGTTTGATGAGCGATCCCCAAGCCACTGTTCTGGGCGATGCCATGATGGTGGAACCCACGTTCTTTACCCTTTGGATTGGCAACAATGACGTACTTAGCTATGCCACCAGCGGCGGAACCGGCCAGGGTTTTGCCGAGATGGGCGATCCCGCTGCGGTCGCCGGCAATGATATCACTCCGATGAATGTCTTTTCCGGCAGTATCGATGCCATTGCCTCCACACTCACGTCCGGGGGTGCCAAAGGGGCTGTCATCAACCTCCCGAATGTGACCAGCATCCCGTTCTTCACCACCGTACCCTGGAACGGACTGGCACTTACCGCTGAGCAGGCGCAGCAGCTGCGTGCCGGCTATGCCGCGCAAGGCGTGCCCGAGCAGTTTATTCCCGATTTTCAGGCCGGACAGAACGGGTTTGTCATTGCAGATCCAGACTTGCCGGATGCGGTACCTCCCCAGCTTCGGTTCCGTATGGCGCAGCCAGGCGAACTCATATTGCTCTCTGTACCACAAAATCAAATTCGTGAAGAAGGCCTGGGAAGCATCACACCCATACCGGATCAATACACGTTACGTGCACCACAGATAAGTGAAATACAGCAGGCAATGAATGCTTACAATACAAAACTGCAGGAGACGGCCAGCGCTTTTGACTTGGCTTTTGTGGAGGTCAACAGCGTCCTCGAAGCCGCGAAAACCGGCCTGGTGTTCGACGGTGTCCTGCTCAATACGACATTTGTGCAGGGTGGCATCTTTTCTCTGGACGGCGTCCATATCTCGCCGCGCGGAGCGGCCGTGGTTGCCAACGAGGTCATAAAAGCTATCAACGCCAAATACGGTTCTACACTTTCGCCGGTGAACATCAGTGCCTACGAAGGAGTGCGATTCCCCTAAAAAGCGGTACTGATGCATTTGCTTTCTGATATCAGAAGGGATGCGCGGCATCCCAAATCACGACCCGGTAGTTACGAATGGTGGTATTTCGATGGAATTTCGGAAGACGGTGACTACCAGGTCGTGATTATTTTTTACGAGGGATGCCCCTTCTCCACGCGGTATATCCGGAGCCTGGAAAAGGATCCGAAGGGGGAAGATGCGCAGGCGGCCCGGCATCCGGCCATCAGCATCTCATTATACCACAAGGGAGAGCCCATCTTCTACTCTCTCAGTGAATATCCACCCGAAAAGTGCACCTTTGATGAGGAGACAGCCAGCGTAACCGTCGGGGAAAACTCGTTCCGGTTCACGGAACGGGAGACGCACGGAAGCGACGGTTTTGGCAGCTACGATCTGCGCATCAATGAGCGACTGCCTTCCGGGGACGAACTGAAAGGGATGCTCACATTCAGCGGGATGGATCCCAACGAACGGCTGTTTGCCGGGATTGGCAAGGTCCAGGCGGCACCGTCAGCACAGACGGCTCCGTCAGCACAGACGGCTCCGTCAGCATCGTCAGCTCCGTCAGCATCGTCAGCTCCGCCAGCATCGTCAGCTACGTCAGCTGCCACCGCTTCAGGGGATGATGAGCCAGGCCATCTCTGGAATCTTGTTATGCCGCGTGCCAGTATGCAGTGCCGCATAAACCTGCTTCGCAATGGATTGATAGTCAGGGAACTGAAGTTTGAAGGCGAGGGATACCATGATCACAATCTCGGGAGCGAGCCGATGAGGGAGTCGTTCCGCGACTGGTACTGGGGCCGGGTGCACTTCCCGCATGGCACGCTGGTGTACTACATTATGAATAAAAACGGGAGGGATGGCAGCAAGAAGTGGGTGCAGGATTACCGTGCCTGGCTCATCAGTCCCGACAACCGCCGGTTGCTCTATACGCTGGAACTGACCGGATTCAAAAAACGCACGACGAACGGCTTCCTGCTTCGTCCGGCCCGACGGCTTCGGTTCAAAGAGAAGGAACTGGAAATTGAGGTGCGTCACAAGATGGTGGCGGATTCGGGGCCCTTTTACTGCAGGTACATTTCCGGGGCGAAACTGTCCCATCCCGCACTGGAGCCCCAGGTAGCTGCCGGCATCGCTGAGTATATCCGTCCGGATCGCATCCACCGGCGGCTCTATTGGCCGCTCGTGCACATGCGGCTGCGATACGTCGACCAGAAACCGCATTGGGTGCAGAAATCACCGCGGCTGTTTCGCTGGACCTGGTGAGGTGGTGAGGGTTCGTTTCCTTCTGGAAGCATGCCTGAAACGTGAGCACGTCTGAAATGGAGAGACGAGATGCCTTGGGAATGCCAATCTCTGGGGATTTGGCGGGTTAAAGGAGGGGTACTGTGTGCTGTGTGGAGTGCTCTGTGTCACGATTTCAGGAAGCGTGCTATGGCATGTGCCAGGGCCCGGGCCGCAGGCGGATGGTTGCGCAGCCACAGTTCCGGTTCGATGAGTTCCAGTTCCATGACGCGCCAGTCGCCGTCTGAGTCACGAACCATATCCACCCGGCCATAAACGGGAACCGGCCGGCTGACAGTCCGTGTGGCAGGTTGGGTGACAGTCCGGCATGCAGCGATCGTTTGCTCTGCGAGTTTGATCTGTACCCGGTCGGGGCGGCAGTGATGCACCGTGCCGCCATGATCGTCCTGGACCCGGAAATCGCCCGGTTTGGGTTTCTTGGTGACGGCATGGGTGTATTCTCCGTCGATCAGGACCAGGGTGTCTTCGCCGGAGTGCAGGACATCTGCAAGGAATGGCTGAACGATGAAAGATTTCGTGTTGAGCAGGGGTTGCAGCTCTGAGTGGATGCGGTCAGCATTGGTCCGGTTGATGCGGTACGTATGGCGGGCGGCGCCGGAAATGCATGGTTTGAGGATGGCGTCATGCCAGCCTGTTTCATTAATGACATCGCTCAGTGTCGCCTCTGATCCGGGTTCCAGAAATCGTGTGGGGACGATCGGGATGCCCTGTTGCTCCAGGTCAGCCATGTAATGCTTGTCAAGATTCCACCGGATAAGGGCTGCTTCATTGCAAAGAAGGGTGTCATTCTCGATGTTTCCCAGCCAGGACAGGAATTCCGGGATCCGCTCGAAGTAATCCCAGGTCGTGCGGAAAACCGCACATGAAAAAGCAGACCAGTCGATGCCAGCGTCGGCCCAATCCACCCGGACCGAAGAGATGCCCAGATCAGCAAGTGCCTTCTGCAGCAGGGCATCATCCCGCAGGATGTTGGCAAGGTACCAGTCGTCTTTGTCCGCCCGGCCGGCAGTGTACCGGTGGTCGGTCAGCAGGGCGATGCCGGCTTTTTCCGGGTTTGGAGATTCAGGGTTGGGAGATGGTTCTACGTTCACGGGCTGCTGTTCTTTTGGCACGTTTCCGGGTTGTCCATGCAGACGGTATGTTGTCATGATGGATCGGTTGAGCGATGATCAGTGGATGATGGATCGGTAGATGAATTGGTGGACTGAGGATTGCCGGACGGTGGAGTGTCGTGGCGGTTGGACCGGGCCCGGGCAAGGCCAATGGCGGCACCGAGAACCGTGGGGATGATCCAGGCGAATCCGGCCCTGGCAAACGGGATCATCTCGATCAGGTCGTTGATCATGCCTAATGGGATGCCGATGATGGTCAGTGCATCGGGGATGCTGGTCAAAAGAGCTCCGATGACCGCACCGACGTAGACCGGACGGTAAGCGAGCGGTCCGCCAATCAGGGTCAGGACGATCAGGGCAATTGCGACAGGGTAGACGGTAACCAGCAGGGGATAGGCTACGTTGACGATGGTGGTTACACCGACGGTGGCAAACACGCCGCTGAAAACGACGGTGATGACAGCAATGAATTGGTAATTGAAGCGGTCTTTGGAGAGTCCGCTGAAATAGTCGGCGACCGTGGCGGTCAGACCGATGGCTGTTGTGAGACAGGCAAAGCTCACGGCCAGGCCCAGCGCGATTTTTCCGGTGTCGCCCATCAGTCCCTCCGAAATGGCGATCAGGAGATGTGTGCGCTCGACGTCCGGCGGGTATACGGAGCTGGCAGTGGCGCCGAGGTACATGAGTCCGCCGTAAACCAGACCCAGGCCGAGGGCGGCAATGGCCCCGGCCATTGAGGTCATTTTCACCTGTTCACGGACGTTGCTGTAGCCCTTGAATACCAGGGCGGCGATGATGATCTGGGCGAAAACCAGCGAGGCGAGTGCATCCATCGTCTGGTATCCTTCCCGGAATCCGCTTCCGGTGGGACCTTCCAGGCCCGTTTCGGCAATCGATCCGAATGGGGTGAAAATGCCTTTGATTATAATCCAGGCGAGGGTAATCACCAGGAATGGGGTCAGGTACTTTCCGATCTTGTCCACGACTTCCGACCGGTTGAGGGCAAACCAGAAGGCGATTCCGAAAAAGATGATGGAAAAGAGCCAAATGGGGAAATCGGGGAAGTTGGGTCGCATCCCCAGTTCAAATGCCGTAGCGCAGGTGCGGGGTATGGCCAGAAGGGGCCCGATAGCCAGGATGATCACGATGCTCAGCAGGCGGCCGAACCAGTTGCTGACGCGGCTTCCCATCTGCTCAACGGTACCGCCGGCCCGTGCTGCGGCCATGATACCGAGCAGCGGCATGCCAATTCCGGTAATGAGAAACCCGAGCAGCGCCCATTTCCAGTCGACTCCTGCAAGAAGTCCCATATAGGGCGGGAAAATCAGGTTTCCGGCACCGAAAAACATGGCAAATAGCGCCACTCCCACCACAATGACATCCTTATTGGTTTTTTGCATCAGCCGACTCCCCGTCATTTTTTAATAATTAGAACCCGCATTGCATGGAATAAAAGAAATTTCCGGAAAAGTTTTACATCACATTGCCGCTTTAATGATTTTGAGTATCGTATTTGTAGCGGCTGCGTGTCCGGAGCCGTCTATCTGATTCGTAGTGCCGGTGAAAAAGAGGTCCGTTTCGGGATGATGCCAGGCAAATGACCCGGTTTGTCCCCAAAAGCCCAGGATTTCCCTGATGGGTTTAAAAGGAGCAATGATTCTGGGTGTCCAGATTTTTTCCAGTCCGACACCAAACAGGAAGAGTCCGGGTGGCGGCAGGATCCAGTTCCATTTTTTCATGCCCTCTATCTGCTCTTTCGCGAAGAAACGTCCCCTGAAAAACTCCTTCAGGAACAGCATGGATTCCTGTGCGTTAGAAACAATTCCGCCTTCCGCAGTTACGGAGGCCATGTATTTGGGAATCCATAATTTCTTCGATTTATAATAAAAAGAAACTGCGGAATCGTCGGTTATATCGCGAAATACGCAGGTCTGCCGCAGTGCAAGCTCATCAAACAGAAACTCCCGGAAAACCTCGTCCACTGTTTGTCCGGTTACGGTCTCAATGATTTTTCCAAGCAGCTGGTAATTTGTATCAGAATACGCCGCCTTGCCTTTTTTCCCTGGCGGGAAGTTGGGTTTGAGTTTTTTTACCGTTTCAATTGTTTTATCAAGGTGCCATGGTTCATCAACGCCATCCAGAAGACTTGCCGCAGCTGTTTTTCCATCCGGCTGTTTATGGAAGAAATAGTCGGGAAGGCCGGATGTGTTGGAGATAAGGTGATGGATGGTGATTTTGTTTGAATAGTCGATGCCGTTCAGCACATGGAGTCCGGCCAAGTATCCATCAGGCAAATACTCCGCGATCCTGTCGCTCAGCTGCAGCTTCTGCTCTTCGATCAAACGCATCACGACTGCGGTGACATAGAGTTTGGTGACGCTGGCAAGATAATACCGGCTGTCCACCTGCATTTCGCCGGCCGCCCCGGTCCATGAGAGTTGTCCGTCCCCGCTTTCAACACACAGAACGGTACTGTAAACGTTTTTTTTGTGGATGATTTTCTGCAGTCTTTGATTTAAAAAGTCTTGATGGAGCTGTGCCATAATTTCAGGTTTTCGTGAAGAGTACAATCGGTTCAGAGGTCACTGAATGTTTGTCAGGAGAGCAAGCTGAGTGCCATTTGGCTGAAGATGAGGGCAGCTAACAGGAAAATAACATTTCCGATGAGGAAGTAGTCATAGGAAACCTTGCTGCTTCTTTGAAAACGGGTTCCGATTTCAGTTTTCTGCTCACGATATGGAACACCACGTTGATGATGATTTCCATGGATAAATAGATGACGATAATCCAGAACCAGTTCATGGCAATGGCAGGTTGATGTATGTGAAAATGAATTCCTTGAGAAGAAGATACTCCTGGGTCATGAGCGTTTTACGCCGTCTGTATATCTGCGAACGATCTTTATCATACATCTTTCCGACCTCCCTGTCATTATCATTTTGGATCATATCTGATATCAGGCCATAATCTGCTTTTTTCCATCGTTCGGAAATACCGTCCAATACCCCGAACAATCGGTTCAATTGTTCCGAATGTTGTTTGTCGCCCAGGCTGAAATTGAACCGCTTCCGGCCTCGTGTTTTGGCAGTCAGTTTTTTTCGGGCCTGTGACAGTCCTTCACCCAGCATTCCGTATGATGATTCCGGATTGATTCCGGTCTCCATGATTCCATAATGAAGCACATACTGCATTTTAAAGTCCAGGCCTTTTGTCAGTCGTTTTTCTTCAAAAAAGAAAAGAGTTTTGATGCCGGCGGCCAGCGACCGGGTAACACCTTGAAACTCGTCGCCCAGAGTCACCACGTAAGGCGAAAGTGTGTTATATCTGAGATCCTGGTTTGCGGAACGCACCAGGTCTTTCAGTTGTCTTCCCAGTTTCATCGGATCGTAATCGCTGCTCCCGATTACATCCCCCATAAGAATATGGTATGTTTTCTTTTTCCCGGACATACCCTATCATAACAATGATGTAAAAAATTTGCAACAAGCTTTATTGATGTAAATAAAAAGCAACTAAGAGCTATGTTGGATCTCTGGAGTTACAAAGAACCAAATTAATTTTCAATCTATCGACAGGCAACTATTGAATGTGTCGCATTTGAATGTCTTGTATTTAAATGGGTGGTATTTGGATGGGGGCATTTGGATGGATTACATTTGGATGGGTTACATTTGGATTAGTTACATTTGGATGGGGCACATTTGAGTGGGTCAAATTTTTTGAGGTTCCGTTCAAAATGTGACATTTGATCGATTTGTTATTCCTTTGTCACTTTTTCTACTTTCTTCGACGCTTTGAGTTTGTCGCCAATGCAAATTAATTTTCCTTCTCCTGAAAGCAGCGTGGCATTCTGACCGAAAAATGCTCCTTGAAGGTCAGGCTGGGTGTTCATCATGGCGAGGGTCCGTAACGGTTCTTTTGGCTCCGCGCGCTCTCCGGAAGCCTGATGGGTCGTGGTGACGGGACAGCGTTTGCATGGTTTCCTGATTCCGAACTTGTAGGTGTCTTCGATCGATGCGAGGGTATCAAATGCATCCTCTTCGAAGGGCTCCGCACCGCGAATGACGATGTTGGGACGAAATCGGTCCATGGTGATTCTGGACGCTCCATTTGTTTCCAGGTTTTTGTTCAGAAGTGCAAGGGACGCTTCCGTTGTTATGAGAAAAGGGAATCCGTCGGCAAAAGCAGTATGGGAGTCTTCGCCTTGAAGACGGGACGCATCCACAAGACGAATGCTTTCATCGGAAAAACGAAAGAGCTTGAGGTCCCGGCCGTTCCAGCTGCCCAGAACTTCCGTCAGCCATTGCGAAGCTTTGCTGCCCTCGTCCATGGCGGGGAGCCGGTCTTTCCAGATGGTGACATCTATGCGTCCGGTGGTCTTTCTGTGTAAATCGATTTCAAGAGGGGACACCGAAGGGTGGCTGAGCACGAGGTATTTATCGGTGAGGTGAACAGAAATGGTTGCCATTGCGGGCATTTCCCGCTGTGTGATGAAGCTTTGGCGGGAGTCGGTCACCATCCACCATCTGTCGTATTTCAGTCCGCGCACACCAAGTACCGCTTCTTCCAGCCGGATTCCTCGCAGGGATTTGACAGGGTAGAGATTAAGTTCGGTTATTTCCATAACATGATTGTCTAATGACCTGTTTCTTGTCCAAAAATCTATCCTTCGAGGGCTCGCACTTCACCGGATGGCGGCACTCCGGAACCAATTTGAATTGTGGCTTCAGCGGGACATTTTTCTACTGCGACAATCTGATTTGTTCTCAGCAGCCCGTCCAGGTCACCGTCAAACGGCCAAAGGGCGATGGTCATCCACTGCTTTTTCGGATCTGTTCCCCAATCAGCGTGTGCAACGATTATCATTCTATCCGGCCCATGCAAATACGGTAATGGCAACCAGAAGGATCACTGAAATGATGATAACGGCTCTTTGGATGTATACATGCAGCATGGTTTTCTTCTGTTTGCTTTTAAACGATGTTGAATCGTTCGGAGTGGATACGGTAAACCGGAACTCCCCATTTGCGTAGTGTTGATTCTGCAACGTCCATCATAGGCTCAGGGCCGCACACAAAAAACTCGCAATTTGAAATGTCATCAGGCAGGTGGCGCTTCATGATCTCCTCCGTGATAAAGCCGGTTTCGCCATCCCAGTCGTCAGGAGCTTCTTCGAGAACGTGAACAACTTTCAGGCTTAATTTGCCCGTTAGTTCCTTTAATTCATCATAAAAGGGTGTCAATTCCAGGGAGGGCGTTCCGTAGATAACGGTGATCTTCCTCTCATCTTTTTTCTTTCTGAGATCCTGAAGGATGCTTATTGCGGGAGTGATACCGATTCCGCCGTTAATGAAAACATTATTTGTTTTGATGGAGGTATCGATGGTAAAGTTCCCGTACGGACCTTCCACAAAAGCGGTGGTCCCGGTCTCAAGGTTTTCGATTTCAGATGTAAAATCACCCAATTCTTTGATGGTAAGGCGGATTTTTTTATCGCCGGGCGCAGAGGAGACGGTAAACGGATGCTGTTGCAGCCTGAATGGTGTATCTCCCAGGGTTATCCAGACAAACTGACCAGCCTTAAACTGCATCCCGCTGTGCGACACGGGTTCCAACTCTATCGACCAGACGGTGTCCACTTCCTTGGTTACAGAAACAACTTTCCATGGTCGTTTTTTCATCTTGCAGGGTCGCCAGACCCGGCTGTGCACCAGCATCCCAATGGCTGCGGCGCTGAGAGTTACCCACACAGCTTTTTGCCATGGCTCCGACACATAGTGGCTTACCTGAAGAATGTGGACCGTACCTACAAAAACAACAAACAGGCTAAGTACCCCGTGTAAAGCTCTCCACCACTCGTAAATTATTCCAAACTTTTCGCGCCAGCGAGTGGTGGCAATCAGCACCGTAGCGGCAACAATCGCGCCCGACAGTGCCAGCGCTCTTGGCAGCTCTACCCTTGGGTCGAGAAATTCCAGGAATTGGGAGTCGGCAAGAAAAAGAACGATAAAATGCGCCATGATAAATCCCCAGCCAAAGTACCCGGCCTGTGCATGGTACTGCAGCAGCTCATCGAAGCCGAACGGGGCGCCAATTTTGCTGTGTCGCCCGGTAATCACAAACTGCAGGCCCAGCATAGCCAAGCCAACAAAGCCGAGTCCCACACCAAACTCAATCCAAAAACCGCGGTTCTCTTCCTGGTGGCCAACCAGTGCCAGAACCAGTGGGGCTGCAACCAAAACTGTGAAAAGCAGTAACCATTTCGCAGAAGATCTAACAAATACAGATTTGGTTGTCATGCATGGTGTCGATTAAATATGATAATATTGATTGAAGTAAATCACCCAACAAGGTAGAGGAAATGGTTAAAAATGTAAAGATTCCGGAAAGAGGTGATGCGCAAATGCCTTGCATATGCAAGCGGTACGCCGATTGGTAAATCAAATTCCATAAATAATTGTGTATCTGCGTTTCCGCACAGCTTCATAATCATGCTTCGTGCTGACGGTACACGCTCAGGGGTAAGCAGGAGAAGATTACCATGTCGGTCCCTTAAACAGCTTGATGTGCTTTCTTCATGATCAGGTATGCAAGCCAGTACATATTAAACGTGGCAATCATGTTTTGAAAGTAACGGTCCGGCATTTTTTGTGTTGCGGGGCGATGAGCGTTGAAGTTGAACAGCCAACGCGAACCAGTCATCAGGAGTCTATACGGTATCCTTCCTCTTCTATTCGTTTCCGGAGACAGGCGATATGTGAAGGCCCCACCTCACAGCAACCGCCAACTAAGGATGCTCCATTTTTTATCCATCCGATTGCGTAGTCGGCATATTTTTCTTCGTCCAGATCTTTTCTGGCAGAAAGCTTATCTACGGTTCCTCCGGTTTTCAGTGCATCAACAGACGTAAAGCCATTTGCATATCCGCCATACGGTATATCCAAATGCTTTAGTGCTTTTATCCCTTTGCTGATGGTTTCAGGAAATGAACAATTGAACATTATTGCATCCGCGGAATAATCTGACACTGAGGTTAACGCTTCCCCGATAGATTCTCCCGAGCGGAGTTGATTCGGCACTCTATCTGACAAGGTAAAGCTCAAAAAAACCGTTTTGCCGCTTTCAAGCGCGGCCTCTGACGCAGCTTTTGCTTCTTTTACGCTGGATATGGTTTCGATGAGGAATAGATCAACAACAGGAGCCTGGATAGCAACTATTTGCTCATATTCCTCCCTTAACTTCGTAAAAGAACGCTCATCTGTGATATAGCTGCCTGCCAAAGGTGGCAGGCAGCCGGCAATCTGCACATCTTCCGCCATTGGTCCAAGTTCATCTCTGGCTTCCAACGCAATTTCTGCGGCTTGCAATTGCAGCTTTTCGAACCATTCGATCTCACCATCTCGCTGGAGGCGGGTTGGCGTGCTCGTGTAGCTGTTAATGGTTATAATACGAGCTCCTGCTTTGATGAAATCCTGGTGAACTTCTTTCACGATATGCGGCTGGTCCATCATCACTTTGGCGCACCACAAAGGATGGGCTGGCTTTCGGGATCGCTTATGAACTTCCTGGCCTGTTCCACCATCCAATAAGTATATATTAGTCATAAACTAAGCAGTTTTGGGGTGATTTCGGGGAGTCAGTATACCTGGTAAGTGATTATGCTGGGAATTCTTTTTTGGCATTGAATGGATGGATATCCTGGAACTTCCATGCTCTTTTTGTTTCAGGAATCAAATAAAAGCAACAACGAGCGACAATACCAAAAAAGTTAAAGCAGGCAGTGCTTTCTTTAGAGGATCACCAATTTTAAAATGCATAAATACGGCACCCAGCATAAGGATGGCGATCCCATAGGCGGCAATCAACTCAACCGGCTGATAAAAGATTGAAGCCAGCAGCATCAGTGCAAGAATCACTTTGAGTGTTCCGATGGCATACATGGACCATTTTGGGAGTCCGTATGCATGAAACTCTTCTTTAATATTGCTGGCATCTCCGCCTCTCCAGTCCGTTGATTTATTGGCCCGTACCAGCCACACATTCAAAATGCTTAAACCGATAATTATTTTTAATGCAATTTCTACGTAATCCATAAGGTCATGTTTGTGTTAGTGAAATTGTAAAAAATCGAACTCTTGTTGTGCTCATTACAATTATTATATGGATAATTAGCTTAAGGAGTTTTTTTTATCCTCAGTTTTTTTAACCCTGTAACAATTAATTATGCTTCAAAGTAATAGTTACGGGAATTTGTGAGTCATAGGCAGATGGTATGCCCCGGCTTCTCCTGGCATCCCCTCATGAGCAACGCCTTGATCGGCTGCTGGTTCCCGTCTGATATAAATATTTCGTCCAGAATCATACTTTACCGCATCTTGCGCAATAGGATATAACGCTTTGTGGTGATTTATTACCTTGCGTCATGAGTCCGACCGGATCCACCCTGGAAAAATCGACATTGCCGACCGACTCGTCCCGCGGTCCGGCGCGATACCCATTTTGTGCTCCGGAAGCGCCAAAAATCATCGAGCATCGCCTGGCATTCGCCATTCCTGATGCGTATCCGGTGTCTGAAGGGCGCAGCGCCGGGCAGGCCATCTTCCACGCGCACATCCACGTGATCCCACGCTACGATGGGGAATGCCCGACCGATTGCTAAATGCTTTTCTGCTCATGGTACAGCGCATATCCAATCATTCAAGCAAGCCGGTCCACCCGGGATTATCACTATTCATCCCAATCCTGATTATCCTGCCGGCATGGATCCTGGTATCGTGTTACTCGACTATCGAAAGGCAAAGCTACTGGTTTTCGGAAGCAGAATCCGTCTCCGACTCCCGAGCGTACCGGGATGATGTGCCCGACATGCCCGTGTCCCACCGGTTGATGATCCCTGCAACATCGAGCCCAGGCATTTCTGGTTGGGCCAGTAGGGTGTCACGCCCGCTTCCGGAAAATCTGAAGCCCGCAGTTGGTGCATTCCCACACCGGATCATCATCGCTGATGCAGCAACCGCCAAGTGTGATACTGCCTTCTTTCATTTCCCGCTTGAGCTCATGATCAAAAGCAGGCATTCCGTACAGGATTGTGGCCAGGGGAGTTTTGCCGCATTCGGGACAGCTTTGCGGTTTTTCAGCACGTTCAATCCTGGAGGATTTTCTGCTCATTGCGTTGATCCCTGTCATTCGGAGGAGTATTTCAGAAGACCCTTATGCACCAATGTAAACGGATCCTTATCAAAAAGCACTCAATTAAGTTTTCGTCAGAGCAACTTTTACAGCGTACTCAAGCCGGCCAGGCTGGTACGAGCAAGGTGGAACCTGACCTGAAACGGGATACCGGATTCATATGTGATCAACCGGGAATCAGCACAACAAGGGCTGGAATTATAATTTCAGGCAGATCAGCGCTTGTCTGACCTAAAAGCACGGTTTCCCCGGCTTGGATCTGTGATCTGTGGATTGCGATTTGAGACCCGGAATCTGTGATATATGCAAAATATAACAGGCTATGTATATCACATATGGGGAAGAATATGGTCACATTTCAATTTCGTTAATCTTTCATATCCACACACCAGAGCGTAATTAATCAGGAGGAAAAAAATGAAGCAAAAATTAGGGCTTGTATTGATCATAGGCGGTTTGGCAGGTGTTTTATTTTTCGGATATCAATACCTGGACGCTTCAGATTCATTCCGGATTTTCGGAGCAGATGTAGCTGTCAGTACCGGTGATTATGTACCGGTACTGATCTCTGCAGTCGTGCTTGTTGCCGGTTTGTTCGTCTATCGATCCAAATAAATGCAGAAGAAATGGCCTGGCTTGACAGAAGTTGGCTGGGAAGAAATCCACACAATTCTTCAAAAGGCTTTTCAAAAAAAATCGGGAGTTGACAGTATGTCAAAAATCTAATCGTTGAATCAGGAATGAACGATGATGAAATCGAAAAATACGAACCTTTTACCGGTGCTCATGGTGTGTTGTGTCTGCTGGTTCCTGCCTGCAGCATACAGGAAAGTGCCATTACAGGAGACGGGCGGGCGTACGGTTACAGCTGGGAACAGGAAATACAGATTGGCATAAAAGTCGATCAGCAGATCCAGCAGCGGGCTCAGTGCTTTCCAGGCGGAGGCCACCGGGCAAACCCAGGACGGGGTCCAGCTCAAATTCTATCTCTATTCAATTGAATACAGCAGCATGTTTTTCCGGTTTGTAAACTACACCACAATTGACAGCTATGACGCCTATGGGCCCCGCTTCAAGGAGCTGACCAGTGATTTTGAAGAACTGACGGATTCCGGTATCTTCAATATCCACCCGGTTCGCCTGCAAACCGTTAAAACCACCCGATCCGGCACGTTCCGGTCCTTTCTACCCTCTGATCTCAAAACCTCCCAATAACTGTTTCAACGGAGGATATTGCCATCATGAATCAGGTGGAGCTCGATGCCACGATCGAAAGTGGAACGTGGATCAAGATTCCGAAGTAGGGGATGGGCTGATCGGGGATGTACGAAACAGAATCCTGTCCGTTCAGGGATCTGCATTGACCGGCCTCTGAAGCTTTTGATGCCTTGTTTAATTTTGTTCACCGGAAAAGAGAGAAAGGTTTATTCATGACTGTGATATAATACAATAAAATAATTATAAAGTTGTGATATATTACAATATAAATATTTGATATTATGTAGTTTATTACAAAATATTACCAACGAAATCACGAATGGACATTCTTTTCTCCACCAGTGACAGGTTGTTCCGGTCAATAGATACACGCTTTCAAAGAAGCCTGATGGACAGGATTGACTGGTCACAGCGAATGATAGAGATCAGAGGCAGCAGAGGGGTGGGCAAAACTACTCTGATGCTGCAAAGGGCCGGGATGTTGCATCAACAGGGAGTCAAAGTGCTGTACGCTTCGCTGGATACTCCGTATTTTTTCAACAACTCCATAGTTGATCTCGCCGAATATCTGAACAATTACGGGATAACACACCTGTTTTTGGACGAGGTGCACCGGTATCCATCCAAACATAAACAATCGGACTGGTCCCTGGAGATCAAAAACGTCTATGATACCTATCCCGGGCTGAACGTGGTCTACTCGGGATCATCCATTCTTCAACTGTACAAAGGCAAAGGCGATCTGAGCGGGAGGAAAGCCGGTTATCTGATGTCCGGACTTTCGTTCCGGGAATACCTGGCATTGCAGGGAATTGCACATTTCGATCCGGTCGGCCTTCCGCGCATTTTCTCTGAACATGAGAACCTGGCGCGATCGGTGACAGAGCAAATGAAACCGATTCCCCATTTCAGGGACTATCTGGCACATGGCTATTATCCCTTTTATTCAGGTGATATCGAGATCTACCAAAGCCGGCTTCGGGATATCGTGAGTCTGATCATCGACACGGACCTCCCTTATGTCGCATCCATCTCGGCCAATGCACGTGAACAGTTGAAACGCATGCTTGGGGCCGTCAGCATAACCGTCCCCCATGTGCCGAACCTGAGCCGGCTTGCTGTAATGATGCACATTACGGATCATCGAACGATGCTCAAGTACCTGCATCTGCTGGAGGAGGCAGCCCTGGTCACCATGCTCCGCAGCGATGCCAAAGGCAATAAAATCCTCCAGAAACCGGATAAGATCTACGTGAACAACACCAATCTGTCCCGGGCGCTCGGCCTGTCGGAATCACATGCCGGAACCGAACGCGAGACCTTCTTTCTCAGTCAGCTATCCGTCACAGGACAGGTCAGATATCCCAAAGATGGTGACTTTCTGGTGGATAACGAAGTTGTTTTTGAAATCGGCGGGAAGCAGAAAAGCAGCCGCCAGTTGCGGAATCACAAACTTGCTTATATCGCAGCGGACGATATCGAAATCGGGTTCGCTTCCAAAATACCATTATGGCTGTTCGGGTTTCTGTATTGATCCGGAGCCGGTATATTCATGTGAAGCTGTGCGCGCGATGGTTCTGCATGTTCCGGTATCTGTATGGCTTCTTCTGACGAATTCGTTAACCGGGAGTTGGTCAAGTACTTGCAATGGGCCCGGGAAAGTATGCAAGGCTGGATAATTTTTTGATTTAAAAAAAGAAGGAAAACAATTATATATGTTAATTGAATCTGGTTATTCATTGGAAACGGTATTTCGTGAAGTCCGTGATCAGCTGAAACGCGCGAATTCAGACAAAAAACACCATTTTCGCTTTTTCTCTGTGGCCACATCCGGTCTTGCAGGTCAACCTGTCCAAAGCCGTATCGTTGTACTGCGATCTTTCAGTGATGAGTGGGAGTTTGAGTTTTATACCGATCACAGATCTTCAAAAGTTGAACAGATCAAAAACAACCCGATGCTTTCAGCCCTGTTTTGGGATCCATCCAAACAAGTGCAGGTTCGCATGGAAGCACGGGCAGTGATCCATCATGAGGATGATCATGCAAATGATCACTGGATGCGCGTGCAGGGTGACGCCCGGAAAGCGTACACCTCCCTGGTGGTGCCCGGCAATACAATATCTGCTCCGGAAGAGGCGCATCAATGGCCGGAGGAGTTGTATGATGATCATTTTTCCGTGATCAGGTGTGAGTCGGTGAAGATACTCATACTGCAGATTTCCGGATTGGAGCACCTTGCATACTCCTTTCAAAAAAACCGGCAGACGGGAAACTGGCAAGGGAGCAGAACGGCTCCATGATCTGATTCGAATGATAAAAAATCTCTTTCAAAAAGTTTTTTCACCAAATTCTCATTATGAAATGTCCATGACGGCTCCCTGTCAGGCAGAAGCACAGGCAGAAGCTTGATTACAACCGTCATGGACATTGCATGTGAGCTCAGAAATAGTAATTATAAACAGATGAAATGAACATGACAGCCTCCGCCTGACACACAGGAGGATGATCAAATCCTGTCATGTGAATTCATTCTGACGATATGAATCTTAATTGATTTAAACAGATGAAACTGACAAAAAATGAATTTATCCGACGCTTGCATCTGATTACGTCAGTGACCAGCGTAACCGGAAAGACGTACAGAGCCATTCGTGTTGACGGAAGGTATGTCACGTTTATCCGGCGGGGAAAATTTACACCGGAAGAAATTCATATCGATGAATTGTATGACCTGTATCTTAATGAAGATGTGATAAACGCTTCCATCGCGAAAAAATACATCTCCGGCAGGAGCCAGTCACCTGCCGTCGCCATCCTGAATATGTTGGAAAAGCATATGAGCCAGGAGAGGAATCGGGGAGCCGGCCAAGAAGCGTCTGCTGATGAAATCGATATCCCGAAACGGAATGCTTTTGTCACGTCAAAAACGAGGAGAACAAAAGATGAGGATACGTTTTTTCTCGCAATTTCAGAATTGGCAGGCGAAGAATTCCTTGTTTCAAAAAATATTGGCAAACCGGTAAATAAATCAGATGTGTTCTTGTCCGATAACTATCGGGACTATGACTTTGATGATCATGTTATTGACTGCTATGAGAAAATAGTGCATGCTCTGGATTCTGATGGATCCTTTTCGTCAGCCAGTCTGTCCCACTTTATTGACGGACTTGTCATCGGTCATCCGGTTTTGGGAAACAGAATAGTGGAATTTGATGAAGAGCAACATTTTACCCCTGCCCGAAAAGATACCCTGATATTTTTAAAAACCATTCTTCCGGACTCCTGTCTATCTGAATACATCGACATATGCAGTGATTTGGATTACCTGAATAATGCCGTTCTAAAAAAGAACCGCATTAAAGACAGATTATCCATCCTGCCGGATTCCCATAAAGATTTCATTCAGTGGCTACATGATTCTGAAGAAAAAATTTCCGGCTATATCGAACCCAAAAAAGGATTTGATTATACAGGAGGCAGAATTGCCCAAAGGGCATATTTCGACTCCCTCAGGGATACCGCTCACTTATCCCCGAAAAACAAATCACTTGAACCTCCTCTGAGATTTGCCAAAAAGCAATTTGAGGACGCATATAAAAAAGACTTCAAAGACCTTTCTACCGATCAGCTCAGATATGTCATTATGAATCAGCTGAATACGAGGTATGGATTGAAGTTGTTTTAACCGTCCTGGAAAGTGTCGCGCAGAACGGCAATGTGCTTTGGTGGCAGCCCGGCAATTAGTTTCATTGAACGATCTATTGCCGATCGATGAATTTGGCGGGATTACAATCCGGCAATGACTTTTTTCACTCCTTTAGACAGGTTGGTGAATAGTTCTTCCGGGTTGTCCTGTTGATTATAGTCTGCCAGAAAAAAAGGGGGGCGGGTACATGCCGGTATTGCACACATGCATTTTTCCCGCCCTGATACTCTTGGATGTGGTTATGTTGAATTAAATTTTGACCACTTCTTTTGCCTGCAGGCCTTTATCCCCTTGGCCGACCGAAAATTCAACATTGTCGCCTTCATTCAATTCTTTATAATTATCCGACTGAATTTCACTGAAGTGGACAAACACATCTTCTCCGTTTTTCCGGCTTATGAATCCATATCCTTTTTCGCTGTTAAACCATTTAACAACACCGGTTTCTCTTTCTTCTGACATAATCTTACTCTTATTTATTTTTGCATATGAAAACTGACAGTAGTGGATTTACGGCTGCCGATCTTTTAAAAGCCGGCTAGCCGTTAAAGATGATAACTGGTTTCAGGCCGCGAACCATTACCTGGCCGCATATCTGAACCCGCGTCATTTCATTCTTCGGAATAATCCTGAAAAACTTCATCTTTTCCATACCCTGTAACTTGCATTAAAAATTTAAAATTGACAAATATTATTCCTGAAATAAAATTATCGACTAATTATCCTTAAAAGCTAATAAAAACAACAAGATAGGCAGGATACCACTCTGGATAATCAAAGAAATAACTATGTCGGTGTGGTTAAAAAATGAGTTTTGAAGCTGACGGTTTTTAAAAGATTGGCATCTGGGACCTGCGCGACAATCAATGGGGAATGGACAATTCACTGTCGTCTGGCGGGAACCATCTGCTTACCGGGATAACGAAACAGGCCTCGCTGGTTTCTCGTCCCCCACGCGCGGCTAGCTGTTGGACCTGTCGCAACGGGGCAGGCAAAATCCCGCCTTTCTGACCGCATCGCCTTTCCCTTTGCCCATTCATCGATCAGCTTGTCCAGCACTGTTACTCAATACTGCTACCCAATCGTGCTACCCAATCCCGTCATTCAAGTCCGGCAACTTTCCGATACGGATCATATATCTGACATGTGACTTCAAGGCGGCGACAAATGATTCATGCTCCTGATAGGCGACATCAAACTCTTGGGCTGTTTCCCGGACAATTTTGGAAACCTCCGGATGGTGAACGTGGCAGATTCCCGGAAAAAGGTGATGTTCCACCTGGTAATTCAGTCCACCGAGATACCAGGAAAGCCATCTGTTCCCCGGAGCGAAATTCATGGTGGTCTCCATTTGATGGATGGCCCAGGCATTCTGAATCTTTCCTTGATCATCCGGGACCGGGAACTCGGTCTCATCCACGGAATGGGCAAGCTGAAAAACGGTAGTGAGGATGATCCCTGCGGCAAAGTGCATCAGCAAAAAACCGTACAGCACATGCAGGAAGGGGATCCCGATGAGGGTGGGTATTCCAAGGAGCACAAAGAAATAGGCCGCCTTCATGGTGATGATTCCGAGTAGCAGCTTTACATTCTGGGATCGGGAATTGGGATTCACACCATCCCTGGTATAGAGAATAAACTGAGCGAAATCTTTCAGGGTGACCCAGTAAAGGGTAAGGAGGCCATAGAAAAAGAAGGCATACACCGGCTGCAGTTTGTGATACCATTTCAAAGGTGTATGCGGGGAAAAACGGAGCACCGTCTTGTCGGCTATGTCATCATCCATGTGGGAGATGTTGGTGTAGGTATGGTGCAGAATGTTGTGCTGCAGCCTCCAGTTGTGCTTTGATCCACCCACCAGATTCAACGTGAAGCCCATCATTTTGTTGACGACATTACTGGAGGAATACGCGCCGTGGATGGCGTCGTGCATGATGGTCATGCCCACACCGGCCATGCCGATGCCCATGACAAGCCACAGTGGCAGCGACGGAAGCAAGGCAGGCTGGAAATAGAGGAAAAAAAAGAAGGGAACGGTATAAACGGCCAGTATGACAATGGTTTTGAACACCATGTGGGTATTGGCATGAATCGATATGCCACGATCTTTGAAATGCTGGTCAACTCTCTTCTTTAAAGTTTTGAAAAAGATGTTTTTGTCTTTTCCTGCAAAAGTGACTCTCGGTCTTTGTTTCATGATTCTGGGGGAGATTCCATCCGGGATTATGACATGAGCGCCCGGAACACCGGATGTCAGCTGAGTATTATTATGGGTACTGTTGATCCGCGGTTTTTATCCGGGATTCATTTAGAGGTAAATTAAGAATTTCAGGTCTGCAAGTCGTTACATATATATCAAGGCAGTGTTATATATTTTACGGTTAATACGTTGCTTAACCACCTGTTGATCTGTT
>SKNL01000146.1 GCA_007120555.1 Balneolales bacterium | reverse complement strand
TTTCATCTGTTTAAAATTTTGGATTTCTAAGGTCAGATAGAATATTCATGACCGGTTTTAATCATGCACCTGTGTGTCCTGGCGCCAGCCCGGTCATGAATATTTCATGTGTTTAAAATCATTGGATTCACAAGGTCACATAGAATGTCCATGACGTTTTTAATCATGCTCCTGTGTGTCCGGAGATACGCC
Source organism: Balneolales bacterium (assembly GCA_007120555.1). Classification (GTDB taxonomy): domain Bacteria; phylum Bacteroidota; class Rhodothermia; order Balneolales; family Natronogracilivirgulaceae; genus SKNL01. Next base: position 6,275 of record SKNL01000146.1, on the reverse strand, counting down.
GGTCATGGACATTTCAGAACTGAAAGGATTTCAGCTGATTTCTTTCAGATGTGAAATATTATGAGCTACCTCAGGTGCGTCTCGTACCAGCGCCGGTTGGATTCACGCATGAAAGGCGAAATCTCATGTCCCGCCGTGAACTCGCGCAGCAGTTCGGCCGGCACTCCATCCGGGATGCGGTTGTAGGCCACCACGCCGTTGAGCGGCGGTGTGACGCGGTCCTGCACCCCCACGATGATCTGTGTCGGCGCGCTGATGGAGTATGCGAGATTGGCCACATCGATGTAGGCCAGGGAGCGGGCGGCGGCCTCGCCGGTCTCCGGATCCTTGATGCGCTCCAGGAAACTGGCGCCGGAGCCGCCGGTCGACAAGCGGATGTAGTCCGGGATGTTGGATATGTACGGCACATTGGCCACCGCGGCCGCCACGCGCGGATCGAGTCCGGCCAGCGCCAGCGCAAAGGCCCCGCCCTGGCTGCCGCCTTCCACGGCAATGCGCTGCGGATCGACCTCCGGACGATCCCTGAGGAAATCGAGTCCGCGCACCCCGTCCATGTACGCCGCCCGGTAATAGTACTCCTCCGGCCGGTCGATGTTCCACAGATGGTGCGCCACCGGCGTTTCGAAATAGGCCTTGCTCGGGCCATGGCTGCGCGGGTTCAGCGAAAATGTGATGTAACCGTCCGCCGTGCGGTCCATCGGCGGCTGCTCGGCGCCCCAGCCCGGCATGATCTGGATGGCGGGATAGCGCATCCCTGCTGCATCCCCATCCATTCCCGCGACCCCGCATACACCCTCATTGCCGTTCATGGATCCATCCTGACTGTCCGGGACACCAGATCCCGGCTCCGTTTTGTAGTCAGAATCCATTTCGAGAAGGGTCAGCTCCACTGGCACCACATACCATCCAACAATATCAATCTTGTCCCACGACTGCAGGGTGACGCGGTACAGGCGGCCGGTCTCCGATTCGAAATCCGGCACCGGCTCGATGCGCGGGTTGACCGGGATGCCGGCCAGCCGTTCGCGAGCCTCATCCCAGTATCCCCGGAAATCATCCGGCGGCACCGTCACACCGGCAGCGTCATATTCCAGCACCGGCTCCCCGCCAAGGTACAGCGCGCGGAACTCAAACCAGGGATCGGCAGCGTCACGTTCCGGCAGAACCGCCACCCCCACATACTCGCGGCGTTCCTCCACCGGAAGCACGTACCGGAGCGTATCGTCGACTGTCAGCACCTGCTCGGCGCGGGTCACAGGGCGGTCATCTTCGTCCAGCACATAGGCGCGCACCCAGACAGGAACGGGGTGCCCCGCTCCGGGGTGCGGAAAGAGTATCAGCTCAGGCACACCGCCCTCCAGCGCCGGATCGAAGAGCACACCGACAGTCGGGCCGGTTGCAGTTCCTGCGTTAACAAATGCGGCATGGCCGGTTACCGCAGCAGTATTTCCGGTTACCGCAGCAGTATTTTCGGTTACCTCAGCGGCGTATGCGATTTCCTCAGCGGCGTATGCGATTTCCTCAGCGGGCCATGCCGGCATCGCCGCCAGTGCCAGGGTCAGAAAAGCTGTCGCTGCTATGATGTAACCTGCCCGGGGTTTGAAAACGGAATGTGTTTGCCTCATGACGGTGGATCTGTTTTAAGCCGGCCGCGTATATCACGCTCACTCAGTTCGGTGCCGGCGGGATAGTCCTCGATCTTGTCTAGCCAGTTGAACTTGAGGATTACGCTGGCAAGCACAAAAACGGCAATGCTGACACCCATTTTGGGATATTCGCCCAGCACCAGGTATATGGGCATGACCACCAGCGACATCTGCCAGGCGATGCCGGTCGCGCAGTTGAACATATCGCGCTTGAAATCAGTGTTAGGTGTGATGGCGGGATTTTCGGCCGTGCATGCCTCCTGCACCGGCTTCCACCATCCCCACGGACGCACTTCGGTGTAGAATTTTTTCAGGACATGCGGCTCGGTCGGGCTGGTCAGGAGCGTCCCGATGATCGTCCCGCCCAGCGAGAAACCGAACACGATCGGAAATGCGAACAGCGCAGTCAGGTCGGGGAACAGCGCCGGGGTGGTAAGCGCCGCCACGATTCCGGCCAGCATTCCCCAGAAATAGCCGTATCCGTTCAGCCGCCACCAGATCCACTTCAGCAGGTTGGCCGCAATGTATCCGCCATACAGACCGCCCACGATCCATACCGTGAGGGCGTGGATCGTATCCACCACGAACCCGAACAGGATGCCGACAATCACCACCGTCAGCGAGGCGGCATAGCTCAGACGGACGTACGTGCGGTCGCTGGCATCAGGATTGATGTACTTTTTGTAAATGTCGTTGACAATATAGGCGGGAGCGGCGTTGACAAACGCGGCGAAGGTGGACATGAACGCGGCTATGAGTCCGGCCAGCAGGATCCCCATGAAACCGATCGGAACGAAGTTGCTGATGGCGTAAGGCAGGATCATTTCGAAGTCGATGTCGGCACCCATGGATTTCAGTTCCGGACTGAAAAACACGATGGCCAGCACGGTGAGACCGGCGACCATGAAATACCGCGGGAAATAAAGGACCAGGATAACGAGTCCGCTCATCTTGGCGGCTTCTTTCGGGGTGCCGGTGGCCAGCACGCGCTGCATGTCGTAGCTGGGGACCGGACCGGCGATGCTCACCATGATCCCCTTGAGGATCATAAGCATCAGGGCATAGCCGAACAGTTCGAACCCATCCTGCTCAATCCGGTAGTTTACCGAGTCCATGATACCCGACCAGTCCATGTCCAGCCGCCATCCGAAGAAAAATTCACCCCATCCCTCCGGAACGAATGCGTAGACCTGATCCGGACTGATTGCAAGCATCGCTATGATCCCGATCACGATGCACGAGAACGTCATGATGAAAAACTGGATGACCTCGGTACCCACCACGCTGTAGATCCCGCCCTTGATCACATAAAGGGTGGTAATGCCCATGAAAATGAGACCGTACGCCTCCTCGGAGGTGAAATTAATCCCCAGAAACCGGAATGACAGGTCGTATGCGAAAAAGATGCTGCTGAACTTGCCGATGCCCTCAAAGCCATAGGCGATGAATCCGATCACGGTGATCACGGCGAACACGACCACGATAATGTGCGAGAGATGGGCTCCGGTCCCCTGCCCGAACCGGGTCCGTATCCACTCCGCGCCGGTCATCACGTTGGAGCGGCGCAGCCACACGGCAAGGAAGATCATCAGGAATATCTGGTTCCAAACCGGCCAGAGCCATGGCAGCCATGCGCTTTTCAGGCCGTAGATGAACAGGATGGAGACGGTCCACATGGTCCCGGAGATGTCGAACATGCCGGAGGCGTTGGACAGGCCCAGATAGTACCAGGGGATCTTGTTCCCGCCGAGGAAGTAGGCGTCGAGGTTCTTGGAGGCTTTTTTGGACAGATAAAAGCCCAGCCATACAATGCCGGCGAAGTAGACGACGATGATGGCGATGTCGATCGGATGGAGATACAAGGCGGACCCTCTTTATTCCTGGTTAATTGCGTTCAAACGGGACGAAGACAATCGGTGTCGGCAGGCAGGATGCGCCCGGCGGGGAGTAGATGATATTCATCGTATGGGTCTCTCCCTCCCTGAGTGGACGATAGGCCTGCAAGAGCACATATTCTCCTTTCGTGTTGAAAAAGGTCTGGTCACCGGGGATGCGGACCACACCCCGCGGATCGGCCCCGGCATCCACAAAGACGGCGCCGGACTGATTCATGCAGAAGTTGTTGGGGTCATCCGGACCAACAGCGTAATTGTTACCCATCAACACGGCCACGCCCCGGTTGTCGTTGCTTTTGCGCTCGATGGAGATGTGGTACATGACACCGTAGTTGCCGCGGTTTTCGTATTCGCCCTCGGCGATACTGTCCCAGCCGCGGACCCAGTCATCGTCATTGCCGTCGGCGATGATCAGCCGCTTGACGCCGTCGGCGCTGTCGAGGATGAAGTCGCCGGCGTTGGTGATATCGAAATCGGCCTGCTCAAACAGTCCGCGTCCGGCCCCGCTGCTGCGTTCGCCGGGCAGGCGACGGGGCAGCAGCTCCAGTTCGTCGACCGCATCGCGGCTGTCCATGCCCGTGCGCCGCATCAGCACACTGACCACGCCGGGCTGATCGATCTCGAACTCGTAAAAGCCGTGGACAAGGACCGGGTAGGAAGTCACGGCTTTATCCATTTCGGGATCCAGGACCGCGCGCTCACCGGGGGCGATCGTAATGGGCTGGGGCACCGCTGCTTCCTGGAACCGGGTTTCGAAATACCGGGCGAGCCCCTCTTTTCCGATAAACAGGTAGTTACCGGACGGTTGGGGGAAGGCGTATGATTTGAAAGTGACGGTCATGTCCTCATCACCGGTGTTTTCCAGCACGGCGGTGATCACCCCGCTGCCCTGTCCATCGCCAACCACATGATAAACATACACACGGTTTCTGCCAGGCTTCAGGGGTTCCTGCATGGCGATACCGGGGCCGGTCCGGAAGTATTCCGGCATGTCGGAAAAGGCGAGCGCCGCGCCCTCGCGGGGCTCTGCCTGCCAGGGGATTTTCGGGAGTTGATTGACTTCAAAGTCATCCAGTACGACAATATCGCCGGATGACGCGCCCATGAAACGGGGTCCGGGCGGAGGCAGCAGGGGCCCGTCATCGTCCGGATCATCGGACGTCACATCACAGGCGACCGGCAGAATGAAAAGGATCAGTAATGACGCGAATAATGCGAACGGAAATAGTTTCTTGCTGTAAAAAAACATAACTGCAGAGATAGATTGATAAGAAAAGAGAGTGAAAGGTAGATTGTGCCATGTCCCTGAAACGGTGCATCCCTTTTTTCTGGTCTGATCCGTCTCGAATCAATCACGGAAACGATCACTGGGGGTCACCGGATAAGAATAACTGTTTCAATATAGTCAAAGACACACAAGATAGAAATGCAGGCGGATACGCTTTTTGCAGGTAACTTTATCTTTTCCCTGATCGGACATCCAATACGGAATAAAAACCTCTGATGGATGGACGGCTCTTTTCGGCTGGGATGCCGTCTCCTTTGCGAAAGTACAATTCTGCAAACCGCTTTAAACGCGGCAATAAGCCAAAAAAAAAGTAGATATTCTGCCGCTTTTGCATTAAAATGTGGAAGAGATTACATGAGGTTTTTCACAGCCCTCAATTGGGCAGGGACTCCCGGCGAGGAATCAAAACACATATCTGCATGAGGGCGATCTCCTTGACTTTGAAAATCATGTGATCCGGTACTTTTCAATAAATCATTTATCATTATGAAACGAACATGACAGCCACTGCCGACACACAGGGGTATGATTATGTTCTGTCATGTGAGTTCACTCTGACCTTATGAATCTAATCTAATTTAAACAGATGAACCGAAGGTCACGCAGTGCTATGTCCATGACAGCAACCCGTCACACAGAAGCATGATCATAACCGTCATGGACATTCTATGTGTCCGCTTGAATCCAAAAAAAATAAACAGATGAAACATCGCTTTTTAACTATCTGCCTGATGTTTGGCCTGATACTGTCCTGGTCGGCCATGGCAGAAGCACAAACACGAACCATCACCGGTACGGTCTACGATGCCGAAGATGAAACCACGCTGCCCGGTGTCAATATTGTTGTGGAAGGCACCACCACCGGGACCACCACCGATGTTGACGGACAGTATCAGATCAACGTGCCGGCCGATGCCGAACGCCTGGTATTCTCCTTTGTCGGTTACGAAGAGCGGCGGGTCCGGTTAGGTGACCGGACCACTATCGACGTGCGCCTCAGTCCGATCGTATTTATCGGTGAAGACGTGGTGGTCACGGCCATGGGAATGACCCGGGCCGAAAAATCGATCGGTTACACTGTCCAGGAAGTCAGTTCCGAAGAGTTTCTGCGCACTCGGGACATGAACTTCATGACTTCATTGCAGGGCCGGTTGGCAAACGTTCAGATATCCGGACTGGGGACGGGCGCCGATGGTTCTGCGCGGATCGTCATCCGTGGCCACCGTTCACTGCGTCCGGGCGGCGCAAACCAGCCGCTGATCATTGTGGACGGTATGCCCATCGATAACTCCGGCGGGATGAGCGCGGGACAGTGGGGCGGGTTTGACTACGGAACCGGCCTGAACCAGATCAATCCCAATGACATTGAGACCATCAACATCCTCCAGGGTCCCAATGCCGCCGCCCTTTACGGCGCCCGTGCCGCAAACGGTGCTGTCGTGATCA
>SKNL01000047.1 GCA_007120555.1 Balneolales bacterium | reverse complement strand
GACCCAATTTAAATTCTTTATGAAACCCAGACCTGAAAAAAGACCGGGGAAACAGACCGGAAACCCGGCCGGACAATTTGTCCGCGACTTTTTTTGCCAATGGTCAAAACAGCCGCGTCTGCAGAAGGTCTTTTTTTTCGGCTTCTTCCATCTTTGGCCGGGCGTGTTCCCCCCTGTAAACCGACAGCATCTCAGGCGAAAATTTTTTGTCGAAAGCGCGTTTTGCAAATCCCTCCAGTGCCAGCTGCCCGTTGCTTGTGATCCCGAGCATCCCGCTATCGTATTCCTGGATGAACCCGAACTGCCTGAGGTCATTGACGATGAGGAACGAGAGCTGGGGAATGGTACCCGCATGCGCCTCAATATTGCTCCTGTGACTGTTATCCTCCGGCGGATACACACACATTCCAAGTATTGCAAACTCCACCTCCGTCATGGGATAGCCGGATGAGTCTTTGGTCAGCATCTGGTCCCATGCAGGCTGGCTGTAGTAGAGCCCGAACCAGGATTTCGCCTCCTTGACCAGTTTTTTCGATCTGGCACAGGCAAAGTACTCACCGGTCGGTGCACGCCTCGGCTCCCCCCTGGCCCGGTACATGCCAACAATAGATGCCAGGTCCAGCACCTGAAGATTGGGCGGATAAACAAAAAAGTCCGTCGACTTTTTTTGCATGGCTACCTCGTTATCCAACTTTTTGCTTGATCAGATCAAGTACCGCACCCATGTCCAGGGATTCGGGATCCCTGTTTTTGGGGATACTGATATTCTTTTTCCCATACTTGATGTAGGGTCCGTATCGGCCAGTCATAATCTGGATTTTTTCCCCGTGCTCGGGATGTTCCCCCATGTCCTTGATGACCGATGAGGTTTTACCTTTCTGCTTCTGAGCTTTCTTTTTCAGCAATTCCAGGGCACGTTCAAGCCCGACTTCCAGGACATCATCCTCCTTGCCCAGCGACTGAAATGTTCCGTCATGGACCACATACGGCCCGAACCGGCCAACGCCGGCCTTGATTTCCTTGCCGGTTTCAGGATGCTGGCCAACGGTCCTGGGCAGGGAGAGCAGTTTCAACGCTGTCTCCAGATCCACATCGGATTCCTTCATTCCCTTTGGAAGAGAAACCCGCTTGGGTTTTTTATTTGATTCGGTGACTTCGCCCAGCTGGACATAAGGCCCGAATCTTCCGGTTAATACATATACCGGCTCTCCCGTTTCAGGATCCTTTCCAATCGACTCCGGTCCCTTTTCGCTCCTTTTAACCAGCTGCTGCAGCTTCTCTGCAGTGATATCGCTCGGTGCCATGCTGTCCGGAATCGAGCCCATGACATCTTCCCCGTCATTCTTCTTGACCTGAACATAGGGTCCGAACCGGCCAAGATATACACGCATGCCGTTGAGCCCCTCCACAGGAAGGGAAATATGACGCGCATCCTGCGGATCGATCCGCGACTCCTGCTTTTCCACCATATTTTTCAATCCCTTCTCACCCTCATAGTAGGACTTCAGGTACTTGAGCCGATCTTCTTTTCCGGTGGCAATGTCATCCAGCCTCTGTTCCATCTGGGAGGTGAATTGCTCATCCACCAGATCCGGAAAATGCTTCTCCAAAAGCTCCGTAACGGCAAAGGCGGTAAACGTGGGGACCAGCGCATTGCCTTCCTTGCGGACATAGTCCCGCTCCATGATAGTGCCAATGATGGTTGCGTAGGTGCTCGGACGGCCAACACCGTCTTTTTCCAACTGTTTGACCAGGCTGGCTTCCGTGAATCGTGCCGGCGGCTTTGTTTCATGCTCAACGGGAACCACATCATGGCATTCCAGCTCCTGGTCCTGCTTCAGTTCGGGCAGCGGGGTATCCCGGTCTTCCAGGACAGCTTCCGGGTCGTCACTGCCTTCGACATACGCCCGGAAAAAGCCCGGGAAGAGAACTTTCTTGCCACTGGCCTTGAACTGCGCTTTCGATGCCTCTGTTTCCGCCTCAATGACTGCACTGGTGAGCGCAACCCGGGCATCCGCCATCTGCGTGGCCATGGTCCGCTTCCATATCAGGTCGTAAAGCTTTGCCTCACGGCCGATCAGCGGTGTATCAGAGGGTGTGCGGAACTGGCTTCCTGCCGGACGGATGGCCTCATGCGCTTCCTGTGCGCCTTTGGTCTTTTTCGAATAGGTACGCACTTTCGGACTCAGATAGTCATCGCCATACATCCGTTCTACAGCGCTGCGGGCCGCGCTGATAGCCTGGTTGGACAGGTTCGTTGAATCGGTACGCATGTAGGTGATATACCCTTCTTCATACAGCTTTTGGGCTATGCGCATCGTATCCCTTGCCGAGTAGCCGAATTTCCTGTTGGCTTCCTGCTGCAGCGTTGAGGTGATAAATGGAGGGGCAGGTGTCCGTTTCTGAATTTTTGACGTTACACTCGTAACGCTCCAATGCGCTGCAGCAAGCTCCCCCTGCAAACTCTCTGCCTGCTCCCTGTCCAGCAACACCAGCTTGTCCGGTTTCTTCAGCTTGCCCGTGGACTCGTCAAAATCTTTTCCGCTGGCAAGCCGCCGGTCGTCAAGGTGCGTCATCTCCGCTTCGAAAGTCCCGTTATCCTTCTGCTCTGATGCACCGGTTTTGCCCAGCACCGCTTTCAGATCCCAGTAACTTCCGCTTCGGAACCTCATCCGCTCCCGCTCCCTGCTTACAAGCAGCTGTACGGCAACCGACTGAACCCTTCCGGCCGACAAGCCCGGACCAATTTTCTTCCAGAGCAGAGGGGATATCGTATATCCGGCCAGACGATCCACGATACGCCGGGCCTCCTGGGCATCCACCAGATCCATGTTGATCTCCCTGAAGTCGAGGAGCGCCCGCTCAATAGCCTCTTCGGTAATTTCGTGGAAGACCATCCGCTTGACCGGAATCTTTGGCTTCAGTTCATCCACAATGTGCCAGGAGATCCCCTCGCCTTCACGGTCCTCATCCGTTGCCAGGATCAGCTCATCCACCTCCTTGATGAGCTTCTTCAGGCGGGCAACCGTCTTTTTCTTTTGCGGAGATACCACGTACAACGGCTCATAATCATTATCTATGTCGATCCCGAGATTGGCCCACTTGTTCTTTTTCAACTTCGCGGGTATCTCCTTGGCCGATGCCGGCAAATCGCGGATATGACCGTTGCAGGAATCCACGGAAATGGATTTCGGCAGAAATTTTTTGATGGTTTTCGCTTTGGTCGGCGACTCGACTATTATGAGCGATTTCATCCGTATAGTTACTATTAGATTATTCAGGCCCGCCTGCAGTTTCCATGATAGCGCGTGTCATCAATGTCGGCCACAACATGTGCGACAAGGTGACAACCACTGCAAACCGGCCGTTTTCGTACTTTTGGCGGACAGAAACCCCGCAATCTGCAGGCCATCTTGCATGGCCGGAGGTCAGGATTCCAGTTCGTCAATTTTTTTCAACAGTTCATCTGCGTGTCCAGCCGTATCGACTTTCTCAATAACGGCCCTGACAGTTCCATCCGTATCAATAAAATAGGCAGAACGGGACGGCCCGTAAAAGGTCTTGCCGTACATTTTCTTCTCGACCAGCGAATCCGTTGCTTTTGCAAACTCATGCTCCGGATCAGAGGCAAGAATATAGCCAATTCCCAGTTTCTCAGCGTACTTTTTATGAGAATTGCAGGAATCCTTGCTGATTGCAACCACTTTGTACCCTTTGTCCCGAATTTCCCCCGACTTTTCAGCCAGGCTTTTATTCTGCCGGTCGCATCCCCCGGTGTTGTTCTTCATATACACCGAAACAATTACCGGACGGTCCAAAAGCTCGGAAAAAGCGACGCTCTTCTCCTCACCGCCATCCACAATGTTCAGTTTGACCGATGTGTCGATTTTATCACCTGGTTTGATCATTTCCGTTCCTCCAATGCTTGGTTTTCGAATTTGCTGTTTCTTCTTTAAGACCAAAAAAGCCCATAATCCTTACAGATGCAAACCATCATTTGTGTAATCCGGTTCACTGCGGCCGATTTTATTTTGACGGTACATGCGCCAACATACCATTTGAATCCATAGGCAGAAACAACCTATCTTGCGTTCCACGGGAATCCGGATCAGACCGGTGAACCAGGCGGCTTCTTTCGCCACAACACGTCATCTCCGGGACACCCGAGGCACCATACAAAATCCCCTATGACACATTCGCCCAAACTCACCGTAAGCAACTCCGTAGTCGACCAGAAATCCCTCATCAGGCAGATCGACGATGCGTGTGACCTCATGGACAAGATCTACCGCGATGGACACTATCCCAAAGTGAAAGTGACACGGTCCTGGTCAGAGCACAACCCCCTAATCGAGGGAGAGTTTGCCAAACCCGAAGTCTACCGCTGGTACCTCAAACGCGAACTGGCCAAGCTGGTCCGCGCCGGTGCCGAAGTCACCATATCCCCATCCCGTGAATGCGTTTCGCTCAACGACCCCAAACTGCTGGATGCGATCGATGAAGACCACTGGGACTTCACCAAGAAAAAACTGTTCCTCTTCCGCGCCGAACGCATCGACCTGTCCCTTGACCGCCTGCAGCACTACACCGGGACGAATGCACGCGATTTTCAGCGGTATATCATGTTCACCAACTATGATATGCATGTGGAAGTGTTCAAGCAGCGCTACCCAGATTGCGTGCAGCCGGCACGAAACGTCCAGATGCCCGCCTACCACCACAAGGTAAGGGACAACCTGGGCCTCACACTGATCAACATCGGCGTCGGCCCGTCCAATGCCAAGACCATTACCGACCACGTCGCCGTACTTCGTCCGGATCTCATGATCATGGTGGGACATTGCGGCGGTCTGCGCAACCACCAGGAAATCGGCGATTTCGTGCTGGCTTCCGGATACATGCGGGCGGATGGCGTTCTGGATGCGAGCCTGCCCAAGAATGTCCCGATAATCCCGAACAACATGCTCAATTTCCACCTCCAGTCGGTGCTTGAGGAGGAAAAGATGACCTACCGGATGGGCACGGTCTATACCATCGACAACCGCAACTGGGAGTTCATGAAACGCCGGGTTGTCCAGGAAATCCATATCAGTCGCAGCATTGCCATCGACATGGAGTCAGCCACCGTCGCCACAAACGGATTCCGCTACCGGATCCCGAATGCCACCCTGCTTTGCATCAGTGATAAACCACTGCACGGCAAGCCGAAACTAGGTGAGTCCGCACAGTCTTTTTACCAGAATTCAAAAGAACGCCACCTCGATATCGTGATCAAGGCGATCGAGCTTTCCAAAAACAACTTCCCCGGGGGCCTGCCCAACGCCAGCCTCCGCGCCCTCGACGAACCGTTGATGGGCGGTGGATCCTGATGGAGGCGGAATGAATGAGATCCGGTTCCGCGAGACTCCTGTTGAAGAAATACTCGGTCTGAGAGCCCGTGAGCTGCGGGCCGGCAAGCCGCTGGAATCTGCGCGTTTCACCGAAGATCATGAACCGGATACAATGCACTTTGCCGCCTGTGCCGCTGGCCGGGTGGTCGGATGCCTTACACTCATCAAAACGGACGCCGGTGCTGCTTCCTCCTGGCAGCTGCGCGGCATGGCCACGGAGAAGGCCTGGCAGCAAAAAGGGGTTGGAAAAGGCCTGCTGTTCTTTGCGGAAGGCCGCCTCAGGGCGCATGCGTCCGAGCAACCGGACATTGACAGAGCACGAATCTGGTGCAACGCCCGGACCGGCGCCGTCCCCTTCTATACAAGAATGGGCTACATAACGGTCTCGGAAGAGTTCCATATAGAGAATATCGGTCCGCACTACAAAATGGAGAAAAATATTCTGTAAGGGTGGATGGGGTTGCTGCTCTATAATGCAGACCTGACCGGGGCGGATCACGCCGTCAGGCATGGATCTGCATCCATAACCCGTAATCTTCATTTTGTCATACCATCGTGAGAGCCGGCAAACCAAAAATTTATGACCTGAACAGGGGTGAACATCCAAGACGCATGGTCCGCGATCTTTCTGAGGACGAACAGCCGCGGGAACGGCTCATGCGTTTCGGAACCGAAAGCCTGACCGACGCTGAGCTGCTTGCGATACTCGTGCGCACGGGCAGCCGGAAAATGAACGTCATTGACACCTGCCGCACCATGCTGCAACATTTCGGCGGGCTGCACAAACTGGTGCGGAAAAACTGGCGGGAACTTCGCATAATCGAGGGTGTCGCCGATGTGAAAGCGATAACCCTGGAAGCGGCATTTGAGCTCTCCCGAAGGCTGCAGTCCGGCAGTGGCAACGGAAAACCGCTGTTCTTCAAAACACCTGATGATGTCTCGTCCTATTTCGGACCGCGGCTCCGGGATCTGCAGACCGAGCAGTTCCTTGTCGTGTTCATGAATGCCGCCAAAGCAGTGACCGGACATCAGGTCATCAGCAAGGGGGGCAAGACCGCAACCGTGGTGGATCCGGCCGAAGTCATGCG
>SKNL01000260.1 GCA_007120555.1 Balneolales bacterium | reverse complement strand
GCATAAAGGGACGCCGTTGGCTCACCAGCCCTTTCGGCTGGCCAATTCTTTTCACACGGCATTACCGGGATTTCCATGATCGAAAAAACAACCGGAAAATCCCGAATCGCTGGCTTCGCGACTGGGACCTCATCGGTTACTATCTGCCTTTCGGGTGGATATTCCTGACGCTTTTCCGCAAACTGAGAAAACCGCCCTATGGTAATCGCGGCCTCAGCAGAGAAGAAAGGGCCCAAAAGGAGGGGGGATATGTGTGGTCCATCGCCAGGGAAACCGACAACGCCAAAATGTAGCGCAGGGGAGAAGGACCGCTCTGTCAGGAGTTGCCCTGCTTTTTCCCGCCTTTTGCAGATCCGGAACCGGATGACTTCTTCTCTTTCATCTGATCTATTTTCTTGTTCAGGGCATCCACTTTGTTGGAGAGTTCCTGGATCTCTTTTCTCGTCGGGATACCCATTCCGGTGATAATGGACTTCAGATTGTGCTCAACGCGGTCCTCAGCTTTGTCAAAGGACTCACCGACCTGGCCTTCCGCCTTTTCATACCGCTTGGATACCTCTTTCCAGAGCTCGTCCATCTGCTCTTTTCGCTTCTTTTCGTAGGTAGAACCCCGATCCACAAGGTTCCGGAACAACTTGCTTCCTTCTTCCTCCACAGCAGAAAGCGCTCCGAGTCCGGCCAGCCAGATCTCTTTTGCACGCTCATTCCATTCGTGCTTTTCTTTTTTTTCTTTTTCCGTCTCTTTTTTCTTTTCGTTGCTCATGTTGCTACCTCGTTTGTGCTTTTTGGGTGTTATGAATCAAGTTCTTCCACTTTCTTTTCAAGTTCGTCGACTTTTTTCTTCAATGCCTCAATATCTTCACGGCTGAGGCCCTTCAGGATACGTTCCCGCCGCTCCTTGAGCCATCCCTCCATTCCACTGCGCAACTCGTCCCACTGCTGATCCAGATATGAACCGCCCATCCGGACCCACTCGTGGAGTGCCGATACCGAAGAAACATCCGACTGTTTGCTTTGTTCCATAATAATCTGGCGAAGCACCTGTGGCGTATAATCTTCTTTACCGCTTTTATCCGTCACTTTTATGCTTTCGCCAGAATGGATGATCTCGGCCAGATCCGACAGAGAAACATACTTGCTGTTCTCCACATCGTACATTTTGCGGTTGGCATACCGCTTTATCCATCGTTCTTCCATTTTTTTACCCGGTTTTTTATGTTGTTTTCCGTGGTGACTACATGATATTATACGCAAGATAACGCTACGCGTTACAAAAAATTATGCAGTGCGTTATTTGGTTGAAATACATTGTGAAGTCACTGTTATTGTTTTGCAAATGCAACCGGAAAGCGGTTTATTGGAAAAATAATTTCGCTTTTCTGTTTCCGGCCATCGAAGTTGGTTTTGCCAATTTGTAATGGAATGATATATTCCATGGAGATTATTTAACGACTCAACCTTCTCTATCAATCATTATTACTACTAACGATGCGAATTATCATATTTGGTCCGCCAGGTGCCGGAAAGGGAACCCAGGCGAAAATGGTAGCGGAACATTTAGGTATTATTCATCTCTCAACGGGAAAAATGTTTCGTGATGCTATCAACCAGGGTACGGAACTCGGAAAACTTGTACAATCCATCATCGACGAGGGTCAGCTTGTTCCTGACCAGACGGTTGTGGACATGGTGGAAGAGACTATTGCCAGTGAAGACTACAGCAAAGGATATATCCTGGATGGTTTTCCGCGTACTGTGGAACAGGCCGTAGCTTTCGACAACATGTTGGAACGACGCAATGAGTCGATTGATGTATTTATTTCACTGCATGCACCCGACGAAGTGCTGATCCAGAGGCTGCTCTCCCGTGGTGAGGGCCGGTCGGACGATACGGAAGAGAAGATCAAGACCCGCCTGGAAGTCTACAAGAAAGAGACGGCGCCTGTGATGGAGTATTATCAACAGGCAGGTATGTTTCGGTCTGTTGACGGTACCGGCACTGTTGATGAAATATTCCAGCGGATCCTGTCAGCTCTGCCCAAAAAATAATCTGTGCCATTCCACACACAGGGGGGTGATATCCTGGATGGATTTCGCTTCGTGGAACAGGTCTGCTCCTTTTCCGAGCACATACAAGGGCACCTGGTTGCGTGTATGCGTCTTGACGGAGAGATCCTCCAGATTGCCATGATCACTGGTGAGGAGCAGTGTATATCCGTTTTCCTCCTGCCGGTTGATGAGATGTTCCAGGAACCGGTCAATGCGGGTAAGGATTTTGTGCGCCAGAATGGCATCGCGGCTGTGGCCGGCCTTGTCCGTCAGATAGTATTCAACCAGGACAAGATCGTGCTCTGTCGTTGCCTGGATTACCCGTTCTGCCGCATCTGATTCGGATATCAGAGGGACATCCAGGGAAAGCCGGGTCCGCCAGGCATCCTGTGTAAGCTCTGCGGTAATGGCCTTCTCCTCCAGTATCTCCGGCACGGAATTGAGTTTCATTCCCGCCCTTGTGGTCATGAAGGTGGTGCTGGACCAGCGGTTGGTTGTGATTACATAATCGATGAACCGCTGCGGAAAAGCATTGATGAAGTGGCAGCGCCCGTTTTGGCGGCCAATTTTCTGAAAGATGCTCTCCCCATCCAGCAGGCCGCGTATGGCTGAATGCGGATAGGGGCCAAAATGCCGGCCAAGCAGCTGCGCTGAATTGATTCCGGTGAAAAGGGTCACCTGCCCGGTTCCGCTTTGCGGCAATCCATCCACTCCAAGACAGGCATCGATAGAGGTAAAAAAATGCGCTCCGTTCCGACAGGTTTCGGCATCGTCCGTAAAAGCCTGTCCCCCCGCCATCGCTTTGAAAGCGGGATAGTCATGCATCGCGAAGGGATTCAACCCGTTGGGTCTGCCGAGCCCTACACCGTCCAGAAAAAGGAATACGAGAGACATCAGCGCTCCACGATAATGGTTACAGGTCCGTCATTGACCAGGGATACATCCATTTTGGCTGCAAAAATCCCCGTCTGTATTTTTCCGGGCAAGGCCTCTTCCAGCAAAGCTACCATGCGGTCATACATCTGTTCGGCCTTTTCGGGTCCGGCCGATGCCGTAAAACTTGGACGGGTGCCTTTTTTCAACGCACCATACAGCGTGAATTGCGATACGATAAGCATGCCGCCATCCACATCCTCCACACTGCGATTCATCTTTCCCTCATCATCCTCAAAAATCCGAAGTTTTCTGAGTTTTTCTGCCATCCAGCGAAGCTGTTCGTCGGTGTCATCGCGATGTACTGCCAGCAACACCAGTAAACCCTTGCCAATAGTGCCGGTAATGTTGCCGTCGACGGTGACCGATGCCTCTGAAACACGCTGCACAACTGCTCTCATGGTATTTCTTATTGTTAACAAGTATGGGGATAACCGTGCGCCAAACCTGTTGATTTGGATACGGATCTTTTTTCTGTGCGGAAGATAACCATTTGTTCACTGACAGATGCGGGATTCCCACACCATAAGTGCCCTGTGCGAAGTGTGGGTTGCAAAAACGCGCTGAAATGTATAATTCATGTGATGCGTGGATATTCCGATTAAAATCTTCTACCTATTTATTACCGATGTGTTTTTTATCCACATTTTTACCCACAAATATGGGAATGCCACATCTAATAACACGGAAAACTTTCTTTTCCACATATCCACAGCATCTATATAAGATTACAAATTTATAAAAAAATTAATTACTCATAGAAAACCCGTGTGGAAAAAAAAATAAAGGTCTTCTTGGTTTTGTTTCCTTTTGTTCCAAACTTTCTGGTGTCCTTTCACCGTTCCCGGACTGGTTCCGGGACAGTATGTCACTTCCCGAATCATCCCTAATATTTTCAGCTAATTATGTCCAAGAAACATACATACAAGTCTGCCGGAGTGGATGTGGATGCCGGAAACAGGTTTGTGAAATCCATCGGCAAGCTGGTTTCCAGAACGCACCGGCCGGAGGTTGTAACTTCCATTGGCGGTTTCGGAGGTCTCTTCCAGCCGGATTTCTCCTGTTTGAAGCAGCCGGTCCTGGTAAGCAGCGTGGATGGTGTCGGGACCAAGCTGATCATCGCGTTCAAGACCGGGGTGTATGACACGGTGGGTCAGTGCCTGGTTAACCATTGCGTCAATGACATCGCTGTCTGCGGGGCAGAGCCGCTTTTTTTTCTGGACTATTTTTCCACCGGAAAACTGGAACAGGATGTGGCCTACGATGTTCTGAAAGGGTTCACTATCGCCTGCGAGGAAAACGGCTGCGCACTGATTGGCGGCGAAACGGCAGAGATGCCGGATATCTACGCAGAAGGCGAATTTGACCTGGCCGGAACGGTGGTGGGCGTGGTGGACAGGGATGACATCCTGGATGGATCCGGTATCCGGAACGGGGACGTGATCCTCGGAGTGACGGGAAACGGATTGCATACCAACGGCTACTCACTGGCACGCAAAGTCTTGCTATCGAAGTACAGTGTTGATTTTCATGTTTCGGAACTGGGCATGACAATCGGAGAAGCCCTGCTGCAGATCCATCCGTCCTATCTGCAGATCATAAGAAAACTAAAAAAAATGGAGGGTATCCGTGGCTTTGCCCACATAACGGGTGGTGGTATTATGGGTAATACGGAGCGGATTATGCCAAAAGAAAAGGCCGTGGAGGAAAGGGATTCGGAGGAAAAAAGTGGGGGCGAAAAAATCCTGCAGAAAAAAAATAGAGATGAAAAAAGTGCGGGAAATAAGGCTCCGGGTGGATTGGTTCCAATAATTGACTGGAAAAGCTGGGAATGGCCGGCTATTTTTAAACTGATCCGGAAGGAAGGGAATGTTCCTGTTGAGGATATGAGGCAGGCGTTCAATCTCGGTATCGGTCTGACAGTTGTCGTTTCACCCGAAAGAGCCGATTCCGTACTGAAAGCGGAGATACAGGCAGGATTCCGTATCCTCCCGATAGGAGAGGTCAAAACCAGCCGATAAAAACATTTCCTCTGTTGCGCGTTGGTTCGTAGACGCCGGCGATCCCGATATCCACCGGGAAGTTAAACATCCGGAATTGCATGCGGATTCCGCCCCCAAAGAGCGTGCGGGAATCTGACTTCCAGTCCTGATATTGGCGAGACTGCACCGGGAACACTGTATCGCTGAACAGGACCAGGTAAAAACGGTCCAGGAAAACAGGCAGCAGTACCTGTCCGCGGTCGGCGTGCCAGAGCGGTATGGCAAAGCGGCTGTTAAGACGGGCCGCATTGTTGAATCCCAACAAGATCCTCTCATCGAATCCCCGGGAGTAAAAGCCGCTTATATCGAAATATGGACGGTTTTGCGTAACGGCTTCAATACCCAGGCGCAGGGACCAGTTTTCTTCCTTATAAAAGGTCAGGAACCGGTACATCCCGACCCGCAAGGCAGACAGTTTCTCTGCAGCATCGGTCTGCAGGTCCTGGTTCACTTCAGAAAAAAGAAGCCAGCCGGTATTGGGCTGAACGTCCCGGATGTTCTGCTGAAGACGGTGCTGCCATGATACAAACAGGGATGCGCGTGCGCGCTGGAACCAGTCTGACTGTGAAGAGCCGCCGGTTGTGATGATCCTCTCCCTGAGCAGATCGATACCGGGCACAAAAGAGACAGAGGAACTGCGCGTGTTTTGGTCGATGTGGTACTGCAGGGGAATGTCTATTCCGGCCCCCTGGCGATCCAGCAGAAAATCCGTGGTCTGGACGGGCCGCTGGTAGAAATTCAATCGAAATCCGGGATAAAAGCCGCTGAAGCGGTAATCCACGTCGTACCAGAAACGGTTGTTGGATGTGCTCAGCTCGGCATTGTAGCTATGCCGGCGAAGCACGTCGCCGCCGGACACCACGGCGCCAAAGCGGTGGCCGATGAATTGTGATTCGTTTTCCCAATAGGGAAAGACCGAGCGCGGCCGAAGCCAGCCGATACCCGTGTGGTAGGATGAGAGCGTCCAATCCCCGGGCAATTCCATTTCTGTTGGATTGTTGGCGGAAGGCGCCGTTTCGCCATCATCAAGCGGACCACCGGTCTGGTTTTCGGTATAACCGGCCGGCAGCGGCGGGGCCGGGGAGGGGCCCGAGAAGGGCGGGTATTTCCATTCATCTGCCGGTATTTCCTCCGGTGTGAGTTGGTCGTGATCCAGAAGCACCAGCTCAAAGCGATTTTTTTGAAGCTGAACGGCTGCAATCATGGATCCATCCGGGCTCCAGGAGGCCTCCATGACCCCGTAGCGGTGGTTTGTTACTCGTCGCACAGAGACGGCATAGGATTCTGGGCCGGAAGCGGGGGCCAGGGGACCGGAATATTCGTACAGATTCATCCGTCCGTCGAAATCCGACGTAAACAGCAGGGTGTGGCCATCGGGATGCCAGTCCGGATCGTAAATGGATGCGAGTTCGAATGCGATATCCGCCGGTTCGCGGTTAAATCGCTCAAGATCATCACGATGCAGGAACCAGAG
>SKNL01000150.1 GCA_007120555.1 Balneolales bacterium | reverse complement strand
TAGATCATCTCCATGCGATCGCGCAGGGCAGGAGGGATGGTGTCCGTGTTATTGGCTGTGGCGATGAAAAGAATCTTGGAAAGGTCGTATTCCACCTCAAGGTAATTGTCGTAGAACGTGTGATTCTGTTCCGGATCGAGTACTTCAAGAAGGGCGGAAGTCGGGTCTCCCCGGAAATTCATGCCCACCTTGTCAATTTCATCGAGCATCATCAGCGGATTGCTGGTCCCTGCTTTTTTGATGCTCTGGATGATACGTCCCGGAAGGGCTCCGATGTAGGTTCGCCTGTGGCCGCGAATCTCTGCCTCGTCCTGAAGTCCACCTACACTGAAGCGCTGGAACTCACGGTCCATGGCCCTGGCTATGGATCGCCCGAGCGAGGTTTTACCAACGCCGGGAGGTCCGTAAAAGCACAAAATGGGCGCCTTCATGTCTTTTTTGAGCTTCAGGACCGCCAGGTATTCGACGATTCTTTTTTTGACTTTTTCAAGTCCGTAGTGATCCTCATCCAGGATTTTCCTGGCCCGTTTCAGGTCTAGTTTGTCCTTTGAGTAGTGGTTCCAGGGGAGGTCTACCAGCCACTCTACATAGTTGTAGATAACACCATGATTGGGAGCATTGGCAGGAGTCCGCTCCAGCCGGTCCAGTTCCTTGTCCAGAACGTTCTGCACGTGTTCGGGAAAAGATTTATCCTTCGCCTTGGCGCGAAGCTTGTTTACATCCTCGAGTTCACTGTCCTCGCCCAGTTCTTCCTGAATGGCCTTGAGCTGTTGGCGCAGATAGAAATCTTTCTGCTGCTTGTCAATATCGGTTTTGACTTTTGATCGGATTTCCTCGCTCAGATTGAGTACCTGCATCTCCTTCTTGAGGTAGTTCATCACCTTCTCCATTTTTTCGGAGAAGGTTTTGATTTCCAGGAGGCGCTGTTTTTCATCCAGGCTTATATTCAGGTTGGAACTGATGAAGTTCAGCAGGAAGGTCGGGCTGTTGATGTTGTTGATGGCAATACCGGCTTCCGACGGGATATTCGGGGAGAGATTGACAATCTGTATTGCTGTCTCCTTGATGGATCTCAGGGCGGCATCCAGCTCCACGCCGGACACGTCCTGATTGTAGATGAAGGGCCGGATCTTTGCAATGTAGTAGGGGTCGAACTGCGTGAACTCGTCTATTTCAAAGACGCTTTTCCCCTGGATCACAATACTTTTACTGCCATCGGGCATTTTGATGAGTTTGAGGATCTGTGCTACGGTCCCGACATGGTACAGCTCATCCGGGGCCGGGTCTTCCTGGTCCTGTTTCTTTTGCGTGACGATGCCGATGATCTTGTCCGTTTCATAGGCTTTTTTGACAAGATCCAGCGAGCGATCCCGTCCAACGGTTATCGGGATGACCACACCGGGATATAAAACCGTGTTCTTGAGCGGAAGGATCGGAAGCTGGTCCGGTATGTCGGATTCCGTCATCCGTTTTTCTTCTTCCTCCGACAAAAGGGGTATGGCTTGTTCAAAATCATCAAATTCGTCTTCTGACAATTTCTTTTTGAGCGATTTCAGGTCACTGTATATTGGCATGTATCTTATGCTCTGATTTTTAGTTTTTCAGCCTGGCATCCGTACCGTGTAAAGTATTCCACAATGCATTGAGATGCCAATGTTAATAGTTTATTATTAACGTTTTTTTGCAGTGCAACATTCTGCTTTTGTAAAAGAACGGATAATGCTCCATTCTTGAGTGAACATATATCAGGATGTCTGCTTTTTATGCAACATTCCATATAGCGGGCAATTACCAGGCCGTATTTGAATCCACGTACAATCTGGCAGGCAAAACGTCAAAATGGCAGTAAGAGGGAAGCATGAAGCCGGACGGGAATCCGGCTTCATGATGCCATGACAAACAGGCAGAATGGATGTGAGCATTTCAGGTCAAAACCGAACCTGAAGTGACAATGCGGAGATACTGTTGACGTGCCACTGGGAGGCCTTTCCCTCTGTGTGGAACAGGCGAACGGCGCCGGATGCCCGTACGATGCCGATATCCAGCCCGGCTCCGGCTCCCACGGCCAGCTTTCTATCGGGGTTCAGCTGCACGCTTCCCCTGAGCGGAAGATACGGAATCAGCCGGATTTCCGAGCCGACGGATATGCGCCAGCCGTCTGTGCGGAAATCAGGTGAATTGAAACGGTAATTCAGGTCGACCATGGATGTGAACCAGTCATATTGCAGAGCAGAACCGACATGCAGCTCGGTGGGAAGCTGTACGAAAAACGGGGAATCATCGACAAGGCCGAGATTGTCCAGCACGGAATCCTCCGCACTGTCGTCATTTATGTAGCGGAGCAGCTCACCCGGCTTTCCCTCGAAACGAGCACTGTTCCCGGGAATTTCGGGGTACGTCCGGATAATCATTTGCGTGTACCATTCCCCGGGGCTGCCGGTATACCGGATGGCCCCCAGATCGGTAAGTGCAACACTGAAACGCAGCGATTTCCTGAGCGGCTCCTGGCTGTGAGGGGATAGTGAAATATCGTCTCCCAACGGGATGATATAGGTTAACCCCGCATCCAGGCCGATCCCCAGGCCACTTGTATTCAGGTTGGATGAGGGGGACAGATGCTCACGGAAGGCTTGTTGGGCATTGCCCGACGAGATCAGCGATTCAAGATACCCGTTCATGTTGCCTGCCGTCAGGACTTCCAGATCCCCCGAGTTCTGCCATGCACCATCGATGATTTCATATTCGGAGCGATAGCGGACCTGGGAGTACATCCCACCGAAGAGAACCTTCGGGGCCAGGCCTATGTACAGCGTGTTGAGTCCGGAATGCCACTGATTGAGCATCGTCACTTCCCGTGCCACGGCAAAAGACACTTCGTGATACACCTGGTAGTTCTCATTTACAAAACGCACGAAAGGGGGTTCCGGATCATCCACGGCGGCGCCGCTGTCATACCAGTTGCGATTCATTTCAAAAGACGTGATCCCTCTTGAGCGCAATGCAACAGAACGGGCACGCTGATTCCCGGACCAGGTATATCCAACCGGGATTATTTCATAGGATTGTGTCTGATAGTAGCGGTCGGACCCATGAAACATGCGCTCACGTTCGGCATCAGTGATCACACCAGGGGTATTGAGGTCGTCCGGGACAAAGTAGGAGCGGACGTTGCCAGGCAGATTGCCGGTGTTTCGAACGGGCACGCCCGTGCCGTGATGAACCCCGCCGATGCCCCATGTGATCTCATGCCTCCGGTGATCCTCCCGGATCATCAGGTTGGCCGGATTGTTGAAGTGCGCGGAAAGTCCTGAACTGTAGGCCACTCCACCTCCCAGCGCCACCTGGCTCGGAGTGGCGATCATCTGGGCGCGGGCCGCTTCACCGGCCGTCATTGCCAGGATGATGTGACACAAAAAAAGTATTATTGCCCTGATAAACATGGGTGGACCCTGGCTCCCTGGAAGCCGAAAATAATATTGTCATGTAACCACACAAATGCGTCCAAAGGTACAAGAAAAAAACTACGCAACCAATGCACAAGGGGTGAGAGACAGGACAATCGTTTCTCGCTGGATTAAAGGTATGTACTTATGTAATATGAAACGAGTAGATCATGGCGATTGGTGTACAGATACTGTATGGATAACCAACGGTCATGGGTGCGGTTATTTGAATCAAAATCGGAGAAAAGGCAATGCAACGACAAGGATTGACTCTGGGTACCTATAAAAACATCAGGATCGGCCTCGATTACAGCTGGTTTGTCATGTTCGTTCTGGTTGTATTCATGCTGGCCAGATATTTCTTCCCGCAGAATTATGAGGACATGGCCGCCTGGGAGGCATGGTTGCTCAGTGTGCTGGCGGCATTGCTTTTTTTCGTATCCATACTGTTGCATGAATTTGCACACGCACTGGCAGCAAGAAAACGGAGCGTTGAGATATCGGAAATCATCCTTTTCATCTTCGGCGGCCTCGCAAAAATGAAAAAAGAGCCTGAACGCGCGCGCGACGAATTTGTGATAGCCGGAGCCGGTCCCTTGTGCAGTTTCATTATTGGACTGCTGTTCCTGGGCTTGGCTTTTCTTCTGGAGCCGTTTATCCGCGAGGGGCTGCATGGGGTGTTCTGGTATATCGGCTACATAAACATCCTGCTGGTAATCTTCAATTTGGTGCCCGGTTTTCCGCTGGATGGCGGACGGATGCTGCGCGCGGCCATTTGGCATTACAGCGGCAATCTTCGCAAATCAACACGGATCGTCAGTAACATGGGCCAGATTTTTGCCTTTGTCCTGATGTTCACAGGGGTGATGGTTATTTTTGGCGGCGGCCTTATTGTGGGAATTGTGTGGATCTTTGTCGGCATGTTTCTGCTTCAATCGGCCAAAAGCGGTTACTACATGGTTGCCATGAGGGAGGGTCTGTCCGGAATTCCGGTAGGCAAGATCATGACCACCAATCCCTCTACGGTACATCCGAATGTCAGTATCAAAAACCTGGTGGATGAATATTTCTTTAAGAACAGGTTTTCCTGTTTTCCAGTGATGAGAAATGACGAGTTTGTCGGGCTGGTGGAGATCAATCAGGTCAAGGCCGTTGACCGCGATCAATGGCAGTACACACGCGTCTCTGACGTTATGACACCCCGTGACGCATTGCGGACCGTTAAACCGGACACGGATGCCTACGATGTGCTTATGCAGATGATCGATGCAGGCAGCGGGCGTCTGCCGGTCCTTGAAAACGGCGAGCTGGTTGGCATCATTTCCAGAAAAGACATCATGCAGTTTGTGGAATTCCGTGAGGCGCTGGGAACCTGAAGATCCCGGTACTCAAGGCGGACAGGCAACGTCATTCAATGACCGTGAGATTGGCAAGCCGGGCCACCAGTTTTTTTTGTCCGGCATTCTTGAAGAAGACCGTCAAACGGGTATTCTCGCCCTGTCCTTCGCATTGCAGGATTTTCCCGGCCCCGAATTTCGGGTGGATAACGGCCATGCCCGGACGCCATGCACCACCTTCGGAATCCGGGTCGTATTCGATTCGCGTCCCGTCGCCGGAACCGCCATTCCTGCCTGATTCCGGGAAATCGATACGATCACGGCCGGGATCACGTCTGCCCGTTTCCGCGCTGTGTCCACCCTTGCTGCCACGGTTCCAGTCAGAAGATGCAGTATCCTGTTTCTGATCCCGGTTGTCATAGGATATGTAGGTGCTTCGGTATCCGGGTCTGCCGGAACCGCTCTGCCGGATTGTGGCTCCGGTTTCTGTCCGGACCACGGACGCATCCACCTCATCAAGGAATCGCGACCGCCTCATTTCGATCTGTTCGCCGAACCGGAAACGGTTTTTCGCATAACTGAAATAGAGATGCTTTTCAGCACGTGTAATGGCGACGTAGAACAGGCGCCTCTCTTCCTCAATATCCACTTCCTCGCCCACTCTGCCTCCAATGGGAAAGAGTTCTTCTTCCAGCCCCGCAATGAACACAATCGGAAACTCAAGCCCCTTGGATCCGTGAACGGTCATCAGTGTCACGGCAGGTTCGCTGGAATCATGGGCATCCAGGTCCGTTACCAGGCTTATTTCCTGCAAAAAAGTGCTCAGGGTTGGTTGATTGCTGCTTTTCTCAAAGTAGGAGATGGCATTGAGCAGCTCCATCACGTTCTGCCGGCGCATCAGGGAATCATGGGAATGTTCTTCAATGAACTGGCGTACGTAGCCGGACTCATCCAGCAGGTACCGTACCGTGTCGGTGATCCCGGTCCCGTCCAGTTTCTCCCTGGTACGGTTCAGCAGGTCCACGAACTCCCGGATCCTGGGTATGGCCGGCTTGTAGACTCCGGTCGATTCCACATCGCTGATCACATCCCAAAGCGATTTCTCCTCAGAACGGGCAATATCCATGAGAATGGACAGTGTTTTCTCGCCAACGCCGCGTCCGGGTTCGTTGATCACACGCAGCACGGCCTCATCGTCATGCGGATTCACCAGCAGACGCAGGTAAGCTGTCACATCCTTGATTTCCTTTCTCTGATAGAAAGAGATGCCGCCGACCAGCTGGTAGGGGATACCGCGACGCCGGAAGGCATCTTCGAGTACCCTGCTTTGATAGTTGGTCCGGTACAGCACGGCAAAATCACGGTAGGAGAGGTTCCCGCGCAGTTTTCTCTCCTCAACAGTGCGGACGATGCGGTTTGCCTCATCGCGTTCATCGTAATTCTCCAGGACGGTGATCGCATCTCCCTGGTCGTTGTGGGTCCAAAGTGTCTTTTCCAGGCGCGATTTGTTCTTTTTGATCACGGAATCGGCGCATTTCAAGATGGCTTTGGTCGAGCGGTAGTTCTGCTCAAGCGGTATTTGAAGGGAATCGGGATAGTCTTCCCGGAAATTCAGGATGTTGGAAATGTCGGCTCCGCGGAAGGAATAGATGCTCTGCGAGTCATCGCCCACCACGCAGATGTTCTTGTGTCCCTCAGCCAGAAGTTTGGTCGCCCGGTACTGTGCGTGGTTGGTGTCCTGGTATTCAT
>SKNL01000127.1 GCA_007120555.1 Balneolales bacterium | reverse complement strand
GATCTCCATCAGGGATAGCGGTGTGGAAGCATATTCGCGGACAGACCGGCGCTGCTGAAGCGATTCCTCTATGGAAATTTCCCCGCTGCGTTCCGGTTCAGGCAGTTCAATAGTAGTCATGGATACGGTTTCTTTGTTCGGATCATGCGGAGAACAAGCCAGGATGAAGCATAGACATCCAACTATAAAGATACTCATGGTGTGCCTCCATTTTTTTGGTAACTGTTGTAATATGATAACATTCTCTGCACCATTCTTCCAGCTAAAGACACGGGAATTTCCGAATGAGCCTTAAGCATTGAATGTTATTTTTTATATCTTTTGTATCTGATATGACAAGATGTTTGGCCACTGCTCTAAAAGCATATCCCGTGCACGCTGCCACGATTATTGCAGTTGCATCATTGCCGGACATCGTCACTGTATTGTTTATTTTCACTCATTAAAAAATCAGCTATGGAGTTATTTGTTCAGGGAAAAGTCGCAGAGGTACTGGAAGAGCAATCAGGTGAAGGAAAAAACGGGCCATGGCGCCGACGTGATTTCATCCTGGAGATGGACGACCGTTTTTCACGGAA
This sequence comes from Balneolales bacterium, assembly GCA_007120555.1. GTDB lineage: Bacteria > Bacteroidota > Rhodothermia > Balneolales > Natronogracilivirgulaceae > SKNL01. Next base: position 5,961 of record SKNL01000127.1, on the reverse strand, counting down.
GGTGTGCATCTCGCAGTGGGGGGATTCGATCGACAGCGATTCCGTATCCGTTGGGGAAGCCATCAAGGCGTATATCAATCTTCAAAGCCGCGAATACAATGGCCGCTGGTATACCGACGTCCGCGCCTGGCGAATTGACAAGGATGGCGGGGAGTCCGGCGGAAGTGGATATCCGGATGAGCCCGGCTTCGGCGATCAGGACAGCAGCCAATCCGGCGGGCGGAAACCCTCGCCGGACCCGGGCTCAAAAAACAATTCCATGATCGATGGCGATCTGGATGATGTGGACGACGACCTGCCTTTCTGAATTTGCGCGCCGGCAGATTATCGCAATCTGCCGGAATGTCTGCTTGCTCCCGGTCGTTAATGAAACAGTACTGGTCTGCAGCGATTATGGTAACATGTTTTCAGTTACACTGTCCGATTGCAAGCGGGTAATTTACGGTCCTTCCAGCCGGATTCACGGTGCATGACATGGTATTTTGAAGGAAACCGCATTCAAAAAATATCCCATGACAGATAAAGAAAAGGAAACGCGCACTAAATGGCACAACATTAAGGCGAATGAAGTCCTCAAGGAACTGGACAGCTCCAAAGAGGAGGGCCTCACTGCTGAAGAGGTAAAAAAGCGGCTTGAAACCTACGGGGAAAACAAGCTTCCCGAAAGGAAAGAAAAGCACCCTCTTCTCAAGTTTCTGACTCATTTTCACAATGTGCTCATTTACGTGCTGCTGGTTGCCGCCGTTATAACGGGGGTCATGGAATACTGGGTCGATACGATTGTCATTCTGGCCGTAGTGCTCATCAATGCACTGGTAGGTTATATCCAGGAGGGCAAGGCCGAGAAAGCGCTCGAAGACATTAAAAAAATGCTGTCGCTTGAGGCACAGGTCCTGCGGAATGGCGACAAGAAAACGGTCAACGCAGAGGAACTTGTTCCGGGTGACATAGTTTTGCTGCGTTCGGGAGACAAGGTGCCCGCGGATCTCCGTCTGGTTGAGGTCAAAGACCTGCGCGTGGAGGAATCTGCACTTACCGGTGAATCCACGGATGTGGACAAAATCACCGATCCGGTGAATGAGGATGCGGTGGTGGGCGATCGTAAAAGCATGGCATTTTCGGGGACCATGGTCACTTATGGCGCGGCTGCAGGAGTGGTCGTCGAAACCGGTGCCACCACCGAGCTCGGCAAGATCAATCAGATGATCTCCGAAGTGGAAGAGTTTACTACTCCGCTTCTTCAAAAAATGAATCGTTTTTCGCTGCAGCTTTCCGTAGTTATCATTGTTTTTTCCGCTGCCTTTTTTGCATTCGGATACTTCTTCCGGGATTATACTCTTATTGACCTGTTCAGGGCGACTATCGCCGTGATCGTTGCTTCCATTCCCGAAGGCTTGCCGGCCATCATTACCATTACACTGGCCGTCGGAGTGCAGCGCATGGCCAGTCGCAATTCGATCATACGGCGGCTTCCCGCCGTGGAGACACTGGGGGCAGTCAGTGTCATTTGCTCCGACAAGACCGGGACACTTACCCGCAACGAGATGATGGTTCAGACAATCCGCACGGCCGACGGTGAATTCGGCGTGGAAGGATCCGGCTACAAACCCGAGGGCGATATCAAAAAGGATGATGAAAAGGTGGAGGATATCTCCAGTGATGGGGTCCTGGAAAAACTCATTCAGAGTTTATATGCCTGTAATGATGCCAAGCTTGAAGAGAAAGATGGCGACTGGGAGCTCATTGGAAGCCCTACGGAAGGTGCTTTGGTGACCCTCGGTATGAAAGCAGGCTTGAAAGATTTCAAGCCGGAACGTATCGCCGATATCCCGTTTGAATCAGAACACAAGTACATGGCCACGCTTAATGAGGTCGACGGCAATCGGTTTATTTACCTCAAAGGGGCGCCTGAAAAACTGCTGGAAGTATGCAAGAAACAGGCAACGGCCGATGGCGAAAAGGATATCGATGCCGACTTCTGGAAGGAGCAGATGGAAGAGATTGCCGGACGCGGCCAGCGCCTGATGGCGGCAGCCTACCGGAAAGAATCGGGCAATACAGACGAAATCGACCATGATGACGTCGAAAAAGACATGATCTTTCTCGGTGTCGTCGGCATAATCGACCCGCCCAGGGAGGAGGTCTACGATGCCATCAAGATTTGCAAGAAAGCCGGAATCCGGGTCATAATGATAACCGGTGATCACGCCATTACAGCCGAAGCCATCGCCAAAGAACTCGGGATAACCGAAGGCGGTGGGACGATCACCGGTGAAGAGCTCGAGAAAGTGGAAGACGACGAGATGACCGATGTGGTCATGAAGTACAACGTGTTTGCCCGTACAAGCCCGGAACACAAGCTTCGTTTGGTCAAGGCACTCCAGGAGAACAACAAGCTCAGTGCCATGACCGGTGACGGTGTGAATGATGCTCCGGCGCTCAAGCGGGCCAATATCGGTGTGGCCATGGGCATCAAGGGCACGGAGGTCAGCAAGGATTCTTCCGAAATGGTGCTGGCTGATGACAACTTCGCCTCTATCGTCAACGCCGTCGAGGAAGGCCGGACAGCCTACGACAATATCCGCAAGACCATACTGTTCATACTGCCAACAAACGGAGTCCAGGCCCTGGTTCTTGTAGCGGCCATTGTTTTGGGGGTCACCATGCCCGTCACGCCCGTACAGGCACTATGGATAAATATGGTGACCGCCGTAACACTGGCACTGGCACTGGCCTTCGAACCCATGGAACAGCGAATCATGGAACTATCACCGAGGGAACCGGAAGAGCCGATCCTGGGTGGATACTTCCTGTGGCGCATTGCAATGGTCTCCGTGCTGATCGGTGGCTTGACATTTTTTGTATATCGCATGTTTTACACCGGTGAAGCCGAAATCGAGAAAGTCCGCGCTATTGCCGTCAATACCATCGCAACCGGACAGGTGGTCTATCTGCTGAACTGCCGCAAGTTTTATCAGAGTGTTTTTACGCGCGATTTTTTCAACAACAAATACGTCTTTATCGCTATCGGAGCTCTTGTGTTCCTGCAGGCGATGTTTACCTATGCGCCCTTTATGAATGACCTGTTTGAGACGGCGCCCGTTTCAGCTGCTGAATGGCCGTACATTCTGGCTGTCGGTCTGGTCGTGCTGCTGGTCGTGGAATTGGAGAAGTGGATTTCCAGAACCTGGTTCTTCAGTGAATGACAGTGACGTATGCCGGTATGGGCCGGGCAATGACAACACCCGTTTCAACAGCAGCCGCGACCTTACCACTTGATGCGGACATAGGTGAAGTAGTAGGTGAGTGCTATAAATATACCGCCACCGATAATATTGCCTGCAGCCACCATGATCAGACTTACGGTGGCTTTCACAACGGTGATATCGGTAGGCAGTTCAAGTCCCTGCCCGTCCTGAAGTATGAAAAAAGAGAGAAAAAAATAAAACATGTTGCCGGCACCATGCTGAAAACCGATGGCGGGGACGGCCGAAAGCGGCAGAAAAAGTGCCAGGAACTTGTCGGTGACAGAGCGTCCAGCCATGGCAAGCCATGCACCGGAACAGATCAGCAGATTGCCAAACACCCCAAGAAGAAACATCTGGGGGATGGTATAGTCCAGCTTGGATGACGTAAAAAAGAGCACCTCCTCAATAAGCAGTCCGTCAAAAAGATGGATTTGTCCGGAATAAAAAAATAGAAAAACAACTGCGGCCGAACCGATCATATTGGCGACGAGCACAATCATCCAGTTTCGGGTCAATTCCCAGGCCGTGATCTTGCCCGATGCCAGACTCATCACGGCGAGGTTGTTGGTCGTGAAGACTTCCGTTGCAGCGATAAAGGCGATGATATAGCCCATGCCATAGAACAGCGGGCTCACAATCGCGGATGTGCTGTCGCTGATGTCCGGATTGGCCAGGATCACTGCATGATACATCGCCCCGAGTGAGATGAAACATCCACCCAGAGTACCCAACATAAGAGTGATGACACCGGGTAACCTCACTTTTTTCACCCCGATATGCATTACGCGTATGGCTACTTCTTCAGAAGAGTAGACATCCAGATCGAATACAGGATATTTCTTCTTTTCGGACTTTTTATCGAGCACGGTGGACATAGTGGTATCTTCCGTTTTTTCCGGTTGGATGCTTAGGATGTTACCATGGCTATGGATATTTTTTTTAAACCAAGTATGTATGATGATACTAAAAATGAGGGAAAATATGACCATGTCCATGTACTTGTGCAAGCTTTCCGACATGCCGGCCGGCTCACCGGAAACACTGCCGGCTGACCCGCTGCTTGTCGTCCTGGCGTTTTTTCTGATGGCAGCCGTTTCGTGCGGGCCCGAAGGACGTGAAGCCAGGGAAGCCGCGGAAGCCGGGAAGGCCGGACCCGAACTGCTGCGCGTCAGCTACATGAGCGCGGCGACCGGGGAGGAGCGTGAGTATTTTGCCTACCTGCCGGAAGGATACGGTCAAGCCGGGGATACGGGTCACTCAGAGTGGCCGGTGCTGCTTTTCCTGCACGGCAACGGCGAGCGCGGAAATGCACGGGACGAACTGGATTACGTGATGATCCACGGTCCGCTCTACGAGGCGTGGGTCCTTCGGCGCGACCTGCCGTTTGTGATCGTGGTGCCGCAGCTGCCCATGTACGGGATGGATGAGCGGCACGACTACATCGCCAACCGCACCCCGGACATGATCCCACGGCGGCTGGATGAGGGCGTGCCCCCGCGGCGTCCGGCGTCGGTGCCAGCGTTTCCGATGGACGGCGCACCGTCGGTTCATCCGTCCGCTGATTCGACCACTGATCCGCCTGTTAATTCGACCGCTCATTCGAAGACCATGCCCCATCCACCCGAAGGCCCTCCCGACGGATGGTACCGGCTGGAGCAGGACCTCATGAATATCCTCGATCAGGTGGAGGAGCAGTTTCTGGTGGATGCGGACCGCGTCTACCTCACCGGCATCAGCTATGGCGGCTTCGGGACGTGGCACATCGCGGCCCGGCATCCCGAACGATTTGCGGCCATCGCCCCGGTGGTCGGCTACGGGCATCCCGATGGCGTGGAACCGATTGCCCGCCACGGTCTGCCGGTCTGGTGCTTTGCCGGTGGACGCGACGCGGTGGTACCGCCGCAGTTTTTCTATCCGGCCATGAACCGCCTGCAGGAGCTGGGACACACGGGTGTCCGCCTAACCACGCATGAAGACATGGGACACGACGCCTGGGTGCGGATCTATGCCGGCCAGGATCTCTACGACTGGTTCATGGAACACCGCCGCTCTGACCGGGCCGACCGCTGACCGGGTCGACCGCTGACCGGGGTCAACCGGAAGGATTGGGGGAGGGAGCTACTCCGGATTGAATTCCCGCCAGGTCTCTCCGCCGTAAGCCTTCACGGCCACATAATCCCCCTCGCGCCCCCGGTACCCGCTGGGGGTCAGGGGTACCTTTCCGTGCGGCGTGTCCAGCACATAAAGGGGGATCGCGAATCCCGACAAACGTCCGCGCAGCTGCTCCATCAGTTCCATTCCGCGCTCGATCGTCGTGCGGAAATGCCGCGTCCCGCCGATCAGCTGCGCCTGATACAGGTAATACGGCCGCACCCGGAACGTGACCAGCTTGTGGAACAACTCCCGGAGCGTCTCCGCGTCGTCATTGATGCCCTTCAGCAGTACCGTCTGATTCCCCAGCGGCACCCCGGCGCGGCTCAGCCTGTCCAGCGCCGCCCGCGCATCCTCCGTCAGCTCCTTCGCGTGGTTGAAATGCGTGTTGAGCCAGACGGGATGGTTCTCCGCAAGCAGCCGGCACAGTTCGTCGGTGATCCGGTACGGATTCAGCACCGGATACCGCGTGCCGATCCGGATGATATCGATATGCGGGATCTCCCGCAGCCGCCCGATGATCCACCCCAGGTTCTCGTCGTTCAGCGACAGCGGATCCCCG
>SKNL01000171.1 GCA_007120555.1 Balneolales bacterium | reverse complement strand
GCCTTTCCCGCCTTTCGCTTATCTGTTGTTTTCAAGCCATTCCGCCAGCCGGACAAACTCCACCGGCTCGAGCTCTTCCGCCCTTCGGCCGGCATCGAATCCGTCCGGAAAGGAGCCCTGAAACAGTCCTTTGAGTGCATTGGATAGGCGTTTGCGGCGCTGTTGGAAAGCCGTGCGCACTACCAGCTTGAACCGGTCCAGTGGAACCGGAAGATCAGCCGCCGAGCCCGGAAACATCTCATTGCCCGGACGGTACGAAATCACCGCACTCTCCACCTTGGGCGGTGGATGAAAGACAAGCCGGGATACCGGGAACAGCAGTTCCACCCTGCCCAGAACCTGTGCCTGCACGCTGAGAATTCCGTATTCCTTTGTACGGGGACGTGCCACCAGCCGTTCCGCCACCTCTTTCTGGATCATGAGCACGGCCTGTGAAAAAAGCTGGCCCTGGTCCAGAATGCGAAACAGGATGGGGCTGGTCAGGAAGTAGGGCAGGTTGCCGATCACATACAGCTTACCCCCGGCTTCGCTACCAAGTTCGGCAAGGTCCGCATCCAGAAAACTGACCGGGTGGATGGTGACGCCGGGACACAGTCGCGCTATCACCTCAATCGCCCGCTCGTCCACCTCGAAAACATGCAGATCCGGATACCGCTCTGACAGCGGCACGGTCAGGGCGCCGGTTCCGGGGCCGATTTCCACGACCCGGTCCTCCCTGGCCGCCTGCATATGCGCCACGATCCGCCGGACGACGTTGCCATCCTTCAGAAAATGCTGTCCGAGTGATTTCTTGGGTCTGATGTTCGTGGGTCTGATGTTCATAGGTGTGGATGTGTTCCCCGGCCGTATTGCCAGTGCCTGTCTTATTACCGGGGCCTGCTTTCTTGCCGGGGCCTGCTTGCTTGCCGGGACCTGCTTGCCGTAATATCCGTATCATCTTGCCGGTCTGCAATGGCGCAAAGGTACAGGATACCGCGGATATCAAAAGGCATCCAATTCATCATTTTTTTTTATAATTTGTCGTTTTGATCCTTCCACGAATACTCCGGTACCTACATGGAAATAATGAACCCCTATCAGGTGGCGCACCAGTTCGGATTGAAGACACTGGAAAAGACCGAAGAATACACCGGCTCGCGCGTCAGCATGAAGATAGGATTACCGAAGGAACGTTCCAAGGATGAGCGGCGGCTTGCGGTCACACCGGGAGGTGTTGCAGACCTGAAGGCCAATGGCCATGAAGTCCATATCGAGGCCGGGGCCGGCGAAGACGCGCGTTTCACCGATCAGGAGTACTCGGATGCCGGGGCCACCATCGTCTGGTCCACCGAAGAGCTTTACAAGAAGTCCGAAATCATCCTGAAAGTGGCGCCGCCGGATGAAAGCGAGCACGAACTGCTTCAGCCGGACCAGACCATCATCTCCGCGTTGCATCTGGGCAACACCACAGAGGGTTACCTGAAGGAGCTCATCCGCAAGAATATCACCGGCATCGGTTTTGAATTCATCAAATCACCCGACAACAGCTTTCCGATCGTGCGCATGATGCACGAGATAACCGGATCCATGTCGGTCCAGATTGCGGCACACTACCTTGAAAACAACCAGCAGGGTCACGGAATCCTGCTCGGCGGCATTTCGGGCGTACCGCCGGCCACTGTGGTGATCCTGGGGGCCGGCATCATTGCCGAGTATGCCGCGCGCACCGCCCTCGGATACGGAGCGCAGGTGTTTGTGATGGACACCGACCTGGCACAGCTGCGTCACCTCGAGAATTCGCTCGACCGCCGTATCATCACCGCCATGGCGACGCACCAGTTCATCTCCTCGGCGCTCAAGGTGGCCGATGTGGTGATCGGGGCGGCGATGGTGGAAGGCCACCGGTCCCCCTGCTGGGTCACCCGCTCCATGGTCCAGACCATGAAAGACGGCAGTGTCATTGTGGATGCGGTCATCGACCAGGGCGGCTGCATCGAGACCAGCCGCACCACATCCCATTCCGATCCGGTATACATGGAGAGCGGGGTGGTGCATTACTGTGTACCGAACATCCCCTCCAATGTCGCCCGCACGGCCACCATAGCGCTGAACAACCTGCTGGTACCTTTCCTTCTGGATATCGGTGACGCAGGCGGTCTGCGCGAGGCGCTCTGGACCAATGTCAGTCTGCGCAACGGCACCTATGTCTACAAAAACCAGCTGACCAAAAAATCGCTCGCTCAGCTCTTCGACATGCCCTACCGCGATATCGAAATGCTGATTGCCAGCCGGATATGAGCCGCAGATCTTTCCAATCTTAAAACTGAAATAAAAACAGAATCCAAAATAATGAAACAAATCCATTTCCCTCTCCTGACCGTCACCATCCTGTCAGGTGCTCTCGCCTGCAGTCCGACCAACAACAGCGACGTGCTGCCCGGGCCAATAAGCGAGCAGCACATTCTGGAACATGTCGAAGTCCTGGCATCCGATGAGTTCGGCGGCCGCACGCCCGGCACCGTGTATGAAGAAATGACGGTGGCCTATGTCATCAGCCAGTTTGAAGATCTTGGCATTGAACCCGGCATGACGGACGGCTCCTTCACGCAGGATGTGCCCCTGATGGGACAAGTTGCGCATAATGTAAACGTGTCGCTTCAATCGGACAACCAGCAGGTCCCGCTGGCCTACCTGGACGATGCCATGGCCTGGCCGGCGCATACGCAGCAGTCGGTCGACGTGCGTGATGCCGAAATGATCTATGTCGGATACGGCATTGAGGCACCGGAAGAGGACTGGGATGACTTCAAGGGAGCGGACGTATCCGGAAAGGTGCTTGTTTTCAAAAATTTCAACCCGGTGACCCATGAGGACCGGTTTGATGGCGGCAACCGTCTCTACTACGGACGCTGGACCTACAAATTTGAACAGGCCGCCGAAAAAGGCGCCCTTGGCGCGCTGATCATCCACACCGACGAGACGGCCGGCTACGGATGGGACGTCGTCCGCAACAGCTGGAGCCGGGAACGGCTCTTCGTGTTCGAGGAAGAGGAGCCTGCCACACAATTCAACGGATGGCTGACCCACGAACGCAGCCGCGAGCTGTTTGAAATGGCCGGACTCAACCTGCAGGATATGCTGGATGCCGCCGAAAGCCCGTATTTTGAGCCGATTCCCCTGACCGGTGTGCGAATCGATGCGTCCATGGATGCCGTATACCGCGATATCGCCGGACAGAACGTGGTTGGCAAAATCACCGGGTCAGATCCGGAACTGGCCGATGAAGCCGTGGTATTCTCCGCACACCATGACCATCTCGGCATTGGCGATCCGGTGGATGGTGATTCCATCTTCAACGGCGCATGGGACAATGCCAGCGGTGTGAGCCTGATGCTCAACCTGGCGCGGCTCTATCAGATGGAGCCGGAAGAGATCCGCCGCACGCTCTATTTTGTTTCCGTGACTGCCGAGGAATCCGGACTGCTTGGCTCCCGCTACTTTGCCGAAAATCCGCCGGTGCACGCCGGCAGGATCTCCGCCAACATCAACCTCGATGCCACCAACATCTTCGGTGAAACAAAAGATTTTGTGGCAGTCGGTTACGGCAGGTCGGACATCGACGAGATCCTTGCCGAAGAAGCCGAACGGCTCGGCCGGATCGTCAAACCGGATCCGCGTCCGGAGCAGGGTATCTATTACCGCTCTGACCACTTTTCTTTCGCCCGGGTCGGCGTACCTGCACTGTACCCCAACCCCGGCACCCAGTTCGTAGACAAGCCGGACAACTACAACGAGCAGGTGGCCGAATACCGCAACAAGATATACCATACCGTTCATGACCGTATCCACGACTGGTGGGACCTGTCCGGTGCGGTGGAAGACCTGAAACTGATCTACCATGTCGCCCTGCGCATAGCAAATGCTGATGAAATGCGGCAGTGGACACCCGGTGACGAGTTTGAGGAAGCGCGGAGACGGGCGCTGGAAGATGCATCACAGCTTTGAGCAACGTATGCGATAGCAACGCAATCGACGCCAACGCAAGCGTTAGCAACGCAATCGGCAGCATCGCTTGAAAAGACAACCATGGCAAGCAGGAAAGAGTTAAGCGAGCAGAATTTCCGGAGAATCAGCTGGATCAATATCCTGCTGACACCTCCGCTCTTCATACTGTTCGCCTGGCCCTATGCGATCATCGGATTGTGGTTTGATTTCCCCGAATTCTGGCTGTATGTGGGAACTTTTCTGTTCGCCTTCCCGCTAACACTCACGATATTGCACGGGCACGTCACCATCGCCCTCGGGGCACTGCAACGGTCGCAATATTACGAATGGCTGGTCCGGCGGCGTTGGGGCTTCGGATTCTGGATCCGCCCGTTCTATTTCTCGACCCGTTTCCGTTTAATTCTTTTAATTATTAGCTTAGTGATATTGATCACAGGTGTTATCGTGTGATTCATTCCATTTTACATGTACCCAAACCAAAACAATTCAGCCATGAGTAAAGATAATTCAATCAGTAGAAAAGCATTTTTAGGAAAACTTTCCATGCTTGGTCTTGCCGGTGCCGGCGCCGGTGTATTCCTGAAAGGATGCGGCAATGGTGAGGAAGCCACGGAAGCTGCCGACCCCTGTGCCGATCTTTCCGGTCTGAGCGAAAGCGACATCCAGCTTCGCGAAACATTGCAATACGTTGCTGAAACGCCAAACCCCGAAGAGCGCTGCGACAATTGCGAGTACTGGATTGATGACCAGCACGGTCCGCAATGCGGTGGCTGCACCCTGTTTGCCGGTCCGGTCCATCCTGCAGGATGGTGTGTCTCATGGGTCCCGCAGTCCTGATTTGGTACGCATTTTCCCGCAGTATCTGAATCCTTGAAATCCTGAGACCGGGGTTTCTGCTCTAAATAATCTGTAAAAGCCTGTTGCGACAGTGTGAATATGTTCCAACAGGCTTTTATTTTGATCGGCAAGCCAGCGGCTGACGATGGCAGCTAGCGACTGGAAAGGAAACGGGAACGTTTCATGGATTTCTGCATGCGTTTACTGAAAAACTTTCTTCGTCCCTCCGAGGGTTTGCCGTTGCTATAATACTTCCAGAACCTCTTCTCGGACTCCAGGGTGCCGATAAGTATTATTTTCTGCACCTTTTTGAGTACAAAATCGGGTTCCGGCTGCAGGGTGATCTCTCCGTCTTTTTCCACTCCAACAATGGTGCATCCCGTGCGGTCGCGAAGTTCAAGATCGTTAATCTTCTTGCCGTACAGTTTTTCAGGCATATCCACTTTGAATATGTTAAGCCCTTCGGCAAGCATGACCATCTCCCCGCTTTGCAGGTAATTAAAGATGGCATTGGCTCCCATGGTGGAATAGGAGAGGCTGAAATCGGCACCGGCGCGGCGCAGCGTCTGCAGGTTCCGGTCCAGCGTTGCCCGGGAGATGATCTGGATTTCGGGACGAAGCCGGCGGCAGTACAGGGTCAGATAGATGTTGGTGTCGTCTTCGTTCGGTGTGATGATCACAGTGTGCGCATCATCGATACCCGCTTCTTTAAGGATCGAGAAATCAGCTGCATCACCCACTATGTAGTGATCTGAAAAAGTATCCAGTTCTTCACGCCGTTCTATGATTTTGAAAGGAATCTGGCGTTCCTTCAGGGCCCGGGCAACTACATTTCCCACTTTCCCACCGCCGAGAACGATGACCGGAGCGTCGGTGGCGTGATAAATTCCCATAAGTTCATCGTAGCGGCGCAAATTGGCAACCGTTCCCACAAGAACCAGTATGCTTTGCTCTTTGATCAGGGTATCCGATGAGGCAATTTGGTACTTTCCCCGCTCCCATATGCCGACAATATTGACCCCTGTCAGTTCCCTCATGCGGGTTTCGGCGAGTGTTTTTCCAACAAGAGGCGTCTCCATGGTTGGCGCCTCTGCAATAACCAACTCCTGGAAACGGCCTATCACGTGAACCCGTGCACTGCCGCTCACTACCCGCCGTACAAGCGCCTGTCCCATCATTTCAGACAGATTCAGGACCAGGTTGCTGCCTGCAAGCTTCAAGATGTCGACCGCATCATCACTGTTGGTAAAAGATATGATAGGAACCGACTCAGTGAGTTCACGGATAGTAAATGTCACGTTGGTATTTACCCGCTCGTTGTCATTGGCAACTACCAAGGCGGCCTGTTCCACACTGAGCTTTTTCCACGTTTCCGGATCATCCACGTTGCCATGAACCACCTCGTAACCCATGTCACTGATTTCCAGTGCCTCTGAAAGATCCGGAACAACAATCCAGTACCTGTAATGAAATACCTTCAGCTTCTCAATCAGCGCTATGGCCACACTGTTGAATTTCGTGATCAGGATATGATTTTTGGTCTCTGCAGGCAGCTTGCGCGGTGCGCGTGCCTGGGCCTGCGCCTCCAGCCAGGGGGCATAGAAGAACTGAATGAAGGTGAACGGGAGCATGACCAGCAGGAAAACGACCCCGGTAAGCAGGACAACGGCAGAGAAAACCCGGCCGAGATCGGTGTGAAACACGATATCACCAAACCCGAGTGTGGACATGGTCACCATCGTCCAGTAAAACCCGGCAATCCAGCTGTGCTCCTGCCCCTCATAACTG
>SKNL01000228.1 GCA_007120555.1 Balneolales bacterium | reverse complement strand
CCAAATTTCGACTCGGAGATTTTTGTCTTCATAAAACTGGCAGACAAACTAAGGGAGATTGGCATCCATACTTTTCTCCCTGCCATGCGCCAGTTTGAGGAGCGGCACAAAAGCAATCTGCCACAGTACGGGAGAAAGTATGATATCCGGGTCCCGGACAGCCGGCCTGTCACATCCTTCGAGGAAATCGAGGACCTGGTGCGCAGGGATGGTTTCTCATGGCCGCTTATGATCAAGGGGAAGTTCTATGACGCATTTCTTGCGCGCAGTGCGGAGCAGGCCCGCATCTATTTCAACACGATCAGCGCAAAATGGGGATTACCCGTCATCGTCCAGGAGTTTGTCACAGGCACGGAGGTTAACGTGGTTGCTCTTGGTGACGGTAATGGCCGGACTATCGGAGCTGTTGCCATGCGCAAACAGTATATCACGGACAAGGGCAAGGCCTGGGGCGGCATAACGCTCGACGATCCGTCCATGCTCGATTTCACCCGCCACGTCATGTCCGCCACAAACTGGCGCGGTGGCATGGAGCTGGAGCTGATCCGCACGCCCAAAAACGAACTGTACCTTATCGAAATCAACCCTCGGCTGCCCGCCTGGGTCTACCTGGCCGTGGCTGCCGGACAAAACCTGCCCGAAGCACTTGTCAAACTGGCACTGGGACAGGAGGTGCCCGAATGGACACGGTACGATGTGGGAAAGATATTTATCCGATACTCATACGATATGATCTGCGATCTTGACGCTTTCCGAAAACTGTCAACCACCGGAGAGTTGTAACATTTGTTCCTGCCGTGCGTCATACAGCATGGCCTTCCCTGATATTATTAGCTGCTAAAAAAATGGAAAAGAAAACTTTTGAACGCCCGGTCATCAAAAAACTGAATGCCGGCATGCCATCGAAATTCGGCATGCAGGTGCGCCACGATCCCATAACCGAAATAGACGGAGTGCCGGTGGCATCGCTGCTGGAACGCTATGGCTCCCCGCTCTTTATCTATTCCGAGAAAACAATCCGGCGCACTTACAAGGAAGCCTTCCGGGCGTTCTCTTCCCGGTACCCCAACGTTCTTTTTTCCTGGTCCTACAAGACCAATTACCTGAATGCCATCTGCAATATTTTCCACCAGGAAGGGTCCTGGGCCGAAGTGGTTTCCGGGTTTGAATACCAAAAAGCCCTGGCTAACGGAGTAAAGGGCGACCGGATCATTTTCAACGGACCGGACAAATCGCGTGCGGATCTGCAGCTTGCCGTGGAGAACGGCTCACTTATCCATATCGACCATTTTGATGAACTGTATGAGCTTATCGAAGTGGCCGGGGAGACACAAACCAGGCCGCAAGTGGCGATCCGCGTCAACATGGACACCGGTATCTATCCCGCCTGGGACCGTTTCGGCTTCAACTACGAAAACGGCGAGGCATGGGACGCCCTGAACCGCATCATGCATTGTGAAAACCTGGAGCTCGCAGGTCTTCACACACACATCGGTACGTATATCATGGGTACCGAGCCATACCGGATTGCCGCAACAAAACTGGCAGAGCTGGCTGTCGGCCTGGAGCGAAAGTTCAGCCACCACATCCGCTATATTGACATGGGGGGTGGATTCGCCTCCCGGAACACACTGAAGGGCGGCTATTACCCCGGCAGCGACACCACGCCGTCCTTTGAGGACTATGCCGAAGCCATAGTCTCGGTGCTCATGAAAGCCGATTTCCACCCCGACCACCTCCCACTGCTGATCCTGGAGACGGGGCGGGCTCTCATCGATGACGCCGGTTTCCTGGCAGGGACCGTTATAGCAACCAAGCGCCTGGCTGACGGACAGCGGGCGTCGATACTGGATGCAGGGGTCAACCTGCTCTTCACTTCCTTCTGGTACGACCACGACATCCGTCCGGCCAAACCCGTATCCGACCAGACCGAGGAAACGGCGTTTTTCGGTCCGCTCTGCATGAACATCGATGTTATCAGAAAAAGCACCCTCTTTCCGCTTCTGAAAAAGGGAGACCCCTTCGTCATTCAGCGGGTTGGCGCCTACAACAATACACAGTGGCTGCAGTTCATCACGTTGCGGCCCAATGTTGTTTTGATCGACAAAGACTCTGAAGTGCACGTGATCCGCAAGGAAGAGACCCTTGATACCCTGAACGATCTGGAACATACTCCGGAACATCTCAGGATTTCCTGAACAGAATTCCGTCACATTTATTCGAGACCGGAACATGTTACAAAAGTACGAGTGGTTTTGGAAAGGTTTCCTCAACAGCTATACCCAGATATTCTTTTCGGATAACAAGGGATTCGCGGCCATACTTATACCGGTAACTTTCCTGGATTTCTTTGCAGGCCTGTTCGGGATGTTGTCGGTGCTTTTCACCAATACCGCAGCGCGACTGATCGGTTTCGACCCCATGAAAATCCGCAGGGGCTACTACGGGTTCAACTCGCTGCTGGTGGGTCTGGGACTGGGTATTTACTACGAACCAGGCATCGTACTGCTCATTCTGCTGGTCATTGCCGCCATATTTACCCTGTTCATTTCGGTGACCCTGGAAGGCGTGATCGGGAAATACCACCTGCCGCACCTCAGCCTGCCTTTTGTATTCGCACTCTGGCTGTTGATGCTGTCATCGCGGGAATTTTACGCTCTTTCACTCAACGAACGCGGGATATATACCCTGAATGATCTGTATGTTATTGGCGGACACACCCTGGTTGCAATGTATGAATGGTGGAACCAGCTGGATATCCCTTCCGTGTTCCGCACATATTTTCTCTCGCTGGGCGCCATACTGTTCCAGTTCAGCGTCCTGTCCGGCATCTTGGTCGCTTTTGGACTGCTGATCTACTCCCGCATCGCATTCACCCTCTCCTTCCTCGGTTTCTTCGCCGCCTGGTGTTTTTACAACATCATCGGCGCTGATCTGACCGAAGCCGGCTACAGTTATGTCGGCTTCAACTATATTCTGACCGCCATCGCCATTGGCGGCTTCTTCATTATCCCGAATGTATGGTCGTATTTCTGGGTGCTTCTGGTGGTTCCGATGGTGTCCATCGTGACCATCAGCCTTGGATCGGTCCTTTTTGTTTTCCAGTTGCCGGTGTATGCGCTGCCGTTCAACATGGTGGTACTCATCTTCCTTTATGTGCTCAAATTCCGTATATCCAACCGAGCGGGCCTGCATACCTTTTTTGTGCAGCGTAATTCACCGGAGCGCAACCTCTATTCCTGGCTGAATTACCGCGAGCGGTTTGCCGGTCGGGCCGAAACGCCGGTGCGCCTTCCGTTCTTCGGGGAATGGATCGTTACCCAAGGCCACAGCGGACCCTATACACACAAGAATGACTGGAAATACGCCTGGGATTTTGAGATGGTGGATGAGGATGGAAAAACCTTCAGTAACCAGGGCGACTATCCGGAAGACTACTACTGCTTCAATAAACCGGTGACGGCTCCGGCAGATGGTGTTGTCGAAGAGGTCATTGACGATATTGAAGACAACATTATCGGCAAAACAAATCTTGAGCAGAACTGGGGAAACACGGTCATCATCAAACATGCCGACGACTTTTATTCCAAAATGAGTCATCTCAGAAAGCAATCGGTCAAAGTTCGGCGGGGTGACCGGGTCAGACAGGGCGACCAAGTCGGCCTTTGCGGCAATTCGGGCAACTCACCCTATCCGCACCTTCACTTCCAGCTCCAGTCCACGCCATACGTCGGCTCTAAAACGCACCTCCATCCCGTAAGCAATTACTACTATTGCAAGAATGGGAAGAAAAACAAAGGTGGAAAGAAGAAACTGGTGGAAACAGGCATCCCCGAAAAAGACGATCTGGTTTCCAATATTCAAGCCAATGCGTCCCTGAAAAGGGCGTTTCAACTCGTGCCCGGAAAAATCATGGAGTTTGAAGCAGAGGGACGTCCTGCAAAACGGGTCAGGTGGGAGGTCAAGGTCGACAACTACCTGAACCGGTACGTAGAGTGCGAAGAATCAGGATCAAAAGCATACTTCGAACCGGGCCCGGCCATGGTACACTTTGTCCATTTCGAAGGAGATCGCGCTTCTCTGCTTTACTACTATTACCTGGCCGCCTACAAAATCAGTTTCGGCTTTGAAAGCGGGCAGCGATTAACCGACCGGTTTGCGCTGAACCTCGTTTTCAATCCAAACAAAATGTTCCTTCAGGATCTGGCCGCCCCGTTTTACCGGTATCTCACGGCAACATATGAGCTCAACTACCCGGAGTATAACAGTCACATCCCGCCGGTTGATATGGAACTCACCGGCTCGGTTCACAAGAAAGCCTGGAACCGGGTTTTGGGACAATGGCAGTTCCGGTTCAGGTTGGACTCCAAAGGGCTCCGGGAGTTTCATTTCAGTGGGAAAGATGTACAAATAAAAGCCCAATGCGTATAATAGCGACCATAATTCTACTCCTGATGATTCTGCCCGGGACCGGCACGGGACAAACACCCCTCACTACAAGTTCGGTGGATGCCGAAACGTATCGGCTATGGCAGGCCGGGGACTGGGACACCCTGGTCCGCACGGGCAGGGAAGCCCTGAAGCAAGGTATTGATTTCTACTATCTGCGCTACCGCATGGGCGTTGCCTGGTATGAAAAGGGCAATTACCACCAGGCGGCGCACCATTTCCGCTCAGCCCGGCAGTATGATCCGGAAAGTGAACTTCTGAAGGAGTACTTCTACTATGCTTTGCTTTTTGCCGGCCGTGGCTATGAAGCCGCACGAGTGGAAGACTCCTTTTCGCGACAAACGAAAAGGAGTCTGGACCTGCCGGACAATCGGGGATGGCATCGTGCTTACCTGGTCTATTCCTACAACCCCGGAGCGCCGACTTCCGCTGCCGGACGCATCGACACGCAAACCCCGGCAGAAGGGCTCCAGTCCGTATCCAAAGGATATCATCTTGTCAATGCCGGCATTGAACACCGTGTGGGACCGCGCATCTGGCTGCACCACTCCTATACGCATATCCAGAGAGAATTTTCCTATTTTCAAAACGACGGGGGAGAGAGGTTCGTGAACCCGGATGACAAGATCTATGTGAACCAGTACTACCTCGGTGCTGCGACGCTCATCAAGGACGGCCTGGATGTGCGCCTCGGTTTTCATTTCATCCATTTGCTTGATTACCAATCCCGTACAGCGTTCATCGGTGGAAGGCAGCGGGTGACGTCCGTGGCCGTAACCAACCAGAACTTTGCGGGTTTTGCTTCCATGTACCGCAGAAGCCGTCTGCTGTCCACCGAACTTGCACTTTATGCCGGCAATCTTAATGATGCGGTCCAGTATCAGCAGGATGCGGCCGTGACCTTTTACCCGTTCGGAAATTTGAATCTCTACAGTACCTCTGTGCTATCCCACCAATCAGAAAGAACGGCAGCTGGAAGCTGGCGCAGCCAGTTTGTATTGCAGCAGGGGCTCGGACTGAAACTGACAGACCGCTTTTGGGTGGAAGTAGATGCGGCTTTCGGGGAGATCCGGAATTTTTTTGCAGTTGACGGCGCCGTAGTGTACAACGGTACCGATGCGATCAATCGGAAATACGGTGCCGCCCTGCACACCGTGCTGTCGTCACATATGCAACTTCGCCTTGATTACGTTTTCATGGATAATTCAAGTTTGTTTATTCCATCAGAAACCGGTTTACAAACCCCGGAAACCATTGACTATCAAACCCACTCAGTAACTGTAACACTACTATGGAAAAGGTGATGATCCGCTTGATGCTGCTCGCATTGCTCCTCTCGATGCCGCTGGTTGCCCCCGGCCAGGAAGTTCTCAGGGAAGCGTTCAGGAGTAGCTATGAAGCTGAAAACGCTGGTGAAATCGGAAAAGCCATTGATGTGCTAGCAGAGGTTTATGAACCCTCATCCTACGAACTGAACCTCCGCCTCGGATGGCTCAACTATCAGAAAGGCAACATGGAGCAGTCTATGGTCTATTACAGGCGGGCCGTTGATCTGAAGCCATATGCCGTGGAGCCGAAGCTCGGCCTGGCCTACCCCTATTCAGCCATGGCCATGTGGGATGAGATAATTTCACTCTATGATAGTATTCTGAAAACAGATCCACAGAACAGTCTGGTCAACTATCGCATGGGACTGATCTTCTACAACCGGGGACAGTACGACCGGGCTGATCCCTACCTTGAAAAAGTAGTGAACTTGTATCCCTTCGATTATGACTCGCTGCTTCTTTTTGCATGGAACAAGCTGATGATGGGACGCACGAGAGAAGCGAAGGTGCTTTTCCAGAAAACCCTCCTTGCCAATCCGGGGGATGAATCGGCTCAGCGTGGTCTCAACATGATCCGGTGAGAATGGAAGGCCTCGTGCCTTTATGCCAGGACTTTGTGTTTTGCAAGTTGCTGATTTTGATTATTTTGCACATAAAGTATGCCGAATTCATTTTCAGTAATGCAGGTGGTATGCGAACAAGCCCGGGGAAACCGTCAGCGTGAATATCGAAAAGGCCATTGGAATCCGGAAGTTTGACAGAAAACTGTTCGACTATTCGAACGATACGCTCTATTCCATCATGTGGATGAAATCCGGCATCCGGTGCGTTTGCATAGACCAGGAGCGTTTTACCGCCCAGCTGAATTCCATTTGTTTCATCAT
>SKNL01000101.1 GCA_007120555.1 Balneolales bacterium | reverse complement strand
TTTTCGGATTTGCGCTGACTTTTTTTTCAAGTTTCGGACAGACCTTTCTGGTGTCGCTTTTCGTGCCTGGTTTTCTGGATTCGTTTGGCATCTCAAACACCTACTTCGGCTCTTTGTACTCCGCGGCGACACTGGGCAGTGCTTTCGTGCTGGCATGGGCAGGCGCACTAATCGACAAAGTCCCCCTGAAAAGATACGCGCTGGCAATCACTGCAGGATACGTTGTCGGCATATGGATCATTGCTTCGTCGCAATGGATATGGATGCTGTTCATCGGACTGCTTGGCCTCAGATTGTTTGGTCAGGGTTTGTGCGGACATACTGCGCACACGGCCATTGGACGTTATTTTTTTCTTGCCCGGGGACGGGCCCTGAGTCTGATCAATCTCGGTTTCTCTTTTGGAGAGGCGGTGCTGCCCCTAACCATAACCGCATTGATAGGTGCGGTCGGATGGCGGATGGGCTGGACGTTCGTCAGTTTCTTTGTGCTGCTGCTGCTGCCGGCAATTATTGTGTATACTCTCGGACGTGATCCCCGGGAGCATGCCGAAAACGGAATGCAGACAGATAGCGGAAATGCCGAACGGGACGTAACAGGACATCAGTGGCGACGAAAGCTTGTGCTTAGGGATAGACGATTCTACCTCTTCCTTCCAGGTGCCGTGGCCGCGCCGTTTCTGTTGACCGGATTTTTTCTTTACCAGACGCAACTTGCGGATTTCAAAGGCTGGAATGTGGAAACGATGGCGACGGCCTTTGTTGCTTTTGCAGTATCCAAATCGGTCTCATCGCTGCTTACGGGTTCTCTGATAGATCGCTTCTCAGCCTGTCAGCTTTTTCCTTTCTTCCTGATTCCGCTGCTGGCAGGGTTTGGCTCGTTGCTGGTGTCAACGGACCCCGTCATGGTTTATATGTACATGTTTCTGGCAGGAGTATCCATGGGAGCGGCTTTCACTATCAAAACCGCGCTCTACGTGGAGTTGTACGGTACGGCCAATCTCGGTACCATCCGAAGCATGATGGCCATGTTCATGGTGATCAGCACGGCCATAAGCCCGATCCTTTTCGGGCTTATGCTCGATGCCGGATATTCTTTCGCACTGATTATCAAAGGTGCGATGGCATTCGTGATATTATCCATTTTACTTGGTATTTTCATATACCGGGAAGCCGGAGAACCCATCCATTAACCCATTCATATGAGCAAACAAGAACTGATACTTTCCGGCAAGGCTTCATTTTATCTGGAAGTACCATATCGCCTTTACCGCACCGCAAAAAACGGCAAACAGCCGCTGTATGTGTATCTGCATGAAACCGGCAGAAACCTCGCCCATCTGGAAAAAACAGTTGCGCCGCTGATGACCCTCCAGGGGCACCATTTGCTGATCCAGGCACCGTATCCCGATGTCTTGCCGGAAGATGAAGACCGTACGTACTACTGGATACCGAACCATAAAGACGAACAGACCATTACAGCCGCCCGTGAGTACGTATCTGAGTTTCTTCAGGAAGTAATCGACGGACTGCTGCCCCACATTGAGGCGAGCAGGCTGGTGCTCGTGGGATGGGAAGGATCCCGGAACCAGGTTTCCTATTTTTGCGCCACCAGGCCTCACTACATAAACGAGATGATTCTGTTCGGTGGTTCGGTGAACAGGTCTTGGATGGAACAGGACAGTTCGCGATACAAGCATCTCAGGATGCTTGGACTTTCAGGAAAAGATGCCGAAATTTCTGAAGAGACAGCCAGAACGATCCAGCGATGGATTCAGGGAGATCCCGATTCGGAGGAGCAGCCATAACGACCACGGATTCTCACCGATCACGGTTTTGTAATTTGCAAATTGAAAATCCGGTGACACATACAGTCCGGAATTCTTCCGGTACCGGCGCTTTTTTGAAACAACAGTAAAATTTTGTTATTTAATGTGGATTTTTCTGTATTTTTGAAGTTGATTTGTATAATAGCTTGTACGTTTCTCTTACATCGAATGCCAGTTCCCCGTCAGCCACCGGCATTATTCACATTGGATAAGTACATCACGAGCTTCTATGAAAATACTTGTTATTGAAGACGACCGTATTGTTCGTACCCTTGTTAAACATGTACTGGAAAACGAGGGCCACGAGATAACAGTCGCTGACAGAGCGGATACCGGAGAGAGGATGGCGCTTGAAGATGACTTCGAAATCATAATCCTCGATCTTGGTTTGCCCGACAGAAGTGGCTTGGAGGTGTGCAAGACATTGCGCGAAAACAATATAACGACTCCCATCCTCATTCTCTCAGCGTATCAGAACACGGACACCAAGATTGCCGGTCTCAATACGGGTGCCGACGATTACCTGACCAAGCCTTTTGACAACAAAGAGTTGCTTGCCCGTATAAACGCCATCATCCGGCGTGTCAGAAAAGGAGAAGAGACCAACAACACCTATGAGTGCGGTGAACTGAAAATTGATCTGGTGAACCGGGAGTTCTTCGTCAAGGACACCAAGGTGCTGCTTACGAATAATGAGTTCAACCTGATGGCTTATTTCATGAAAAATCCTGACAGGATCCTCTACAAGGATGAACTCACGAACAACGTATGGGATATAAACTTTGATACAAATACCAATTTCCTCAACGTGTATATCAGTTATATCAGGAAGAAAATCGAGGAACTGACACCGGTCAATTACATCCAGACGGTTCGCAAAAAGGGATTCAAGCTGAACAGCAAGCCGGTCCGAGAATTCGAATAGGACCGCCACAACCGAAATGACCGGGACATCGCAAAGAAGAATAAGCAAGCAGCAGACCGCTTTTTTTGAACAGTATGTCAGCGAACACAAAAAAAAGCTGTTTCAATACATCCTCAACAACCGGACGCGCTTTTTTACCGTTGTGCTGGAGGATATCTATCAGTCACAAAATGCCTCTGCCGTACTCAGAAGCTGCGATGCCTTTGGCATACAGGATGTCCACGTCATAGAAAATCGGAATGTTTTTGACGTGGACAAAAGTGTTACCATCGGCTCTGAAAAATGGCTTGATGTTCACCGATACAGAGACAGGCAAGTCAACAATACGGAGATTGCCTACAGAAAACTCCGGGAGAAGGGGTATCGTATTGTAGCAACCACTCCCCACGAAAAACAGGTTGCACTGCCTGACTATGTTCCGGATCAACCCGCAGCCCTGGTTTTCGGGACCGAAAAACTCGGGCTGACCTCCTATGCCATAGCGCAGGCCGATGAGTGGCTGTATATCCCCATGTATGGATTCAGTGAGAGTTTCAATATATCCGTGAGCGTGGCACTTTGCCTGTACCATCTGCGAAAGCATCTTGATGAGCAAAAAAACGGCTGGAACCTGACCCGGGAAGAAAGGGATGTGCTTTATTTGGCCTGGCTTCGCAAGTCGGTTCACCGATTGCCTGCATTGGACCGGAAATTCAAAGAGCTTCTGGAGAATTCATCCCTGCCATCTCCAGACTGATACGCCCGCGCTGCTCATCGACGGAGGCGATCCGCACTTTGATGATGTCACCCACAGAAACCACATCATGCGGATTTGTGACACGCTTGCTGCTCATTTTTGAGATGTGAAGAAGTCCGTCCTGCTTGACACCGATATCCACAAAAGCCCCGAAGTCAACCACATTGCGCACGGTCCCTTCCAGTTCCAGCCCTTCCCTAAGGTCGCTCATGGAAAGGATTTCCTGCCGGAGCAGTGGCTTGGGAAGGGATTCCCTTGGATCCCGTCCCGGTTTTTGCAGCTGCTCCATGATCAGTTCAAGCGTTGGCCTCCCGACGCCCAGTTTCCGGGCGGTTTCATCCGTTTTGAGGTTCCGGAATTTGACGGGAAACAGGGTGACCGATTCCGGAATATCCCCGGGCTTCACTCCGATCGAGTCACAGAGTTTGAGCGTAGCGTCATAGCTTTCCGGGTGGATGGCGGTGTTGTCCAGCGGATTGGATGATTCCGGTATGCGAAGGAACCCCGCTGCCTGCTGAAAGCGGAACGCCCCCAGCCCGGAAACCTTAAAAAGTTCCTGGCGGTCACGAAAAACACCGTTTTCATTGCGGTACGAAACGATCTTTTCAGCGATAGTGCGGCTGAGACCGGAGACATAGGCCAAAAGTGACGAACTGGCTGAGTTCAGGTTTACACCGACACTGTTCACACAGCTTTCAACCACATCATCCAGTTTTCGTGAAAGGTTTGCCTGGTTGACATCATGCTGATACAGGCCTACCCCAATGGATTTGGGATCGATCTTGACAAGCTCAGCCAGCGGGTCCTGTACGCGTCGGGCAATGGAAATGTTTCCTCTCATGGCAGCCTCCAGGTCAGGAAACTCCTGCTTTGCAAGGGGAGATGCCGAATAGACCGAAGCACCGGCCTCATTGACAATGAGATAGCGCAGATCCTCGTCCTTATTCCTGTTCTGCCTTTCCGAAATCAGAGTTGCAACAGTCAGCTCGGTCTCCCGGCTGCCGGTTCCGTTCCCGATTGCAATGAGTGTGACTCCGTGAGCGTCAATGAGCCGATCCATGGACTGGATGGACTCCCGTACTTTCTTCAAGGGAGGAGTAGGGTAAATCGTGGTCCCTTCCAGATATTTACCGGTGCCATCCACAACAGCAACCTTGCAGCCGGTACGGTAGCCCGGATCAATGCCCATGACCGCACGGGCAGACAGCGGCGGTTGTAGCAGAAGGTTCCTCAGGTTTTCCGCGAAAGTCTGGATGGCATGCTCCTCGGCTTTTTCTGTCAGCTCCTTTCGCGCCTCCCTTTCAAGTGCAGGAAACAGAAGCCGCTTGAAACTATCCCTGACAGCAAGTGAAAGATGGCTGGAAAAAATCGATTTTTGATTTGTTATGATAAAGCGCTCCATGCGCTCAAGTGCTTTATCCTTTAAAACTTCTAGATTGGCGGATAGAATTCCTTCCCGCTCACCTCGGTTAATCGCGAGTATCTGATGCGGTTTGAGATAGTTTATTTTGCAATTGAAATCATAGTATTCACGGTAGGTTTCGCGTTCGTCCGGTTCTGAAGCTCTGGAGGTCCGGAGTGAACCATGCCGCTGGATCTGCTTGCGCAGTGCGTTGCGCAAGTCTACCTCTTCATTGATCCATTCCGCGCAGATGTCACGTGCACCCTGGAGCGCATCCTCCACATCAGGCACACCTGCTTCGGCATTGATAAACGTTGCGGCTATTGATTCGGGGTTTCCTTCTTCCACTTCCTCTTCCCACATCTGATCCGCCAGTGGTTCCAGCCCTTTTTCCCTGGCAATGCTCGCCCTCGTTTTACGCTTTGGTTTGTAGGGCAGATAGATGTCCTCAAGGTCTTTCAGCAACGAACAGGAACGGATCATCTCCTCCAGTTCCTCCGTCAGCTTTCCCTGTTCGCGGATGGACGCCAGAACCGTCTCCTTGCGTTCGGCAAGCAGCCTTAGATGTTCAAGTCGATCACGGATCTCACGGAGGACTTCCTCGTCGAGTCCGCCTGTGCGCTCCTGCCGGTAGCGTGCCATGAATGGGATTGTTGCTCCTTCCTCAAGCATGGAGGTTACCGCAGAGACATGCACTGCAGGCAGCGAGAGCTCTTTGGCGATTTGAGAAATTATTCCGTCTGATGACATCTTTTTGTTATTTTACACTATTGAGTCAAAAGTGATTTCGGACTGTTGTTTTCTAAACCAAACCGGCATCCTGTACGTTACTGGCACGACGTGTGACGTGTGTATATTCCCAATCCTGGTTGCATATGGAGTACACAAGCGTGCAGCAGGTCAAGGACACTTTCCAAACGTAACAGATTCCAGTTTACTATTCGCTGACGTCCGACCGGCGACAGCAGGCAGGTGTCAAATATATCAGCCGTAATATCTATTTACAATGGAACAGAACACAAAAGAGGAATTATTGCAATTTGCGATTTACCTGGCGCTCACAGCCGGTAAGAAAACGCTCGCCCATTTCAGGAAAAAAATTGATGTGGAACGCAAGGGGGATGATTCACCTGTGACCATCGCCGATCGGGAAGCAGAGAAGTGGATGCGGAAACAAATCGTCGAAAAATACCCGGATCACGGTATTGTCGGGGAGGAATTCGGAACGGAAAAGGAAGCATCTTCCATCCGCTGGATTCTGGATCCCGTAGATGGCACGCTGTCGTTCATTCACGGGATTCCGCTCTATACCACGCTTATTGGTGTTACCTTCGATGATGAGCCTGAAATCGGGGTTATCTATGCCCCGGCAACGGACGAACTTTGCGAGGCCGCCATTGGACTGGGCGCCCGCTACAATGGCAAGGACTGTCGCGTATCCGAAACCGCCCTCATGCGCAAGGCCGTTCTCCTCAGCACGGACATCACGACCATCATCAGTGAGGGACTGGAGGATCCCTTCCGGGTTTTGCTTGACGAATGCCGGTTGCATCGCACCTGGGGTGATGCGTACGGCCACATGATGGTTGCCACCGGAAGAGCCGATATCATGTTTGACCCGTTGCTGAAAATCTGGGATGCCGCGCCATTACTGCCCATCATGCAGGAATCCGGTGGTGTTTTTCTTGATTTTGCCGGACATGCGGTTATTGACAGCGGACACGGCTTCTCTGCCAATGAGAAGCTGGCGCCCGTGGTATTGTCCGCCGTGGAATCCACTCGCTGAACACTGACAATCCTATCCAAACAAACACATGGAAAGAATGCCATTCGCATTGAAATCCGTTCTTCTGACAGCCCTGTTTATCTGTTTGAAT
>SKNL01000084.1 GCA_007120555.1 Balneolales bacterium | reverse complement strand
TAAACAGATGAAATGGATGGTGCTGGGCGCGGCGGGTCAGTTGGGACAGGAGTGGATCCTGACTTTGGAGCGGGACGGGGAGGATGTGTACGGCCTGTCCCGGAAAGACCTGGACATCACGCGCATGGATGATGTGAAGCGTACCGTGGAGAAAATCAGGCCCGACATCATCATCAATTGCGCCGCCTACACCAAGGTGGATCAGGCGGAGCTCGAGACCGAACTGGCCGAAACGGTCAATATCGTTGCACCCGGAAACCTGGGACGTGTTACCGCCGCAGCTGGCATCCTGCTGGTGCACTATTCCACGGATTACGTGTTCCCCGGTCTGAAGGAGCATCGTCACCAGTACCCGGACGGATATCCTGAGAGTTTTCCGCCGGACCCGGTCAATGCCTATGGCAGCACAAAATGGCTGGGTGAGCAGCAGATACGGGCACAGAATGCGAATCATTTGATTATCCGCGTATCCTGGTTGTGCGGGCGGCACGGCAGCAACTTCATCAACACAATGCTCCGGCTGGGCGGCGAGCGCGATCGTTTGAGGGTGGTCAACGATCAGTACGGCTGTCCGACATTTGCGGAAGCGGTTGTCCACAACACCCGTGTCCTCATAAAAAACAACATAAGGGGTACGATCCACCTTTCCTCCGGCGGGGTGACGACATGGCACGATTTCGCCCGTGAAATATTCCGGATCAGCAGCACAAAAGTGACCCTTGAACCCATTCCGACCTCCGAATATCCGACCCAGGCCAACCGTCCGAAATGGTCGCGGCTCGACATCCGGCAATTGGCTGGTGTCCCCGGAACACGTATTTTGCCATGGCAGGAGGAGCTGGAACGGTTCCTCAGCCGAACCTGACCGACCCAGTATCGTAACCCAATCAACGCAGTATCGAAAAGCATTATGGAATTCATCCCGACTGAGCTGGAGGATGTGATTGTAATCCGGCCGATGATTTTTGAAGACAAACGGGGTTTTTTCACCGAAACCTTTCGACTGAACAAGTTTCACAAGGCGGGCATCCGCAAGCCGTTTGTGCAGGACAACCTGTCCCGATCGGTAAAGGGCACACTGCGCGGGCTGCACTATCAGATCGTAAATCCCCAGGCCAAACTGGTGATGGTCACCGAAGGGGAGATCCTGGATGTGGCGGTTGACATCCGCCGGCACTCCCCCAATTTCGGCAAGTACGTGAGCCGGCGGCTCTCCGAGAAGAACAAGGAAATGCTCTATGTCCCGGAAGGTTTTGCGCACGGTTTTTTTGTACTTTCCGAGCGGGCGACATTCCTGTACAAGTGCTCGGACTATTACAATCCGGCAGGTGAGCGGGGCATTCGTTGGAACGACCCCCGGATCGGAATCGACTGGCCTGACAGCGATCCCGTCCTCTCGGAAAAGGACAGCAATCTTCCGCTGCTATCCGAACTCGAAGAAAGCGACATACCAAAATGACCTGTCTTTTAAAACAACTGTTATGAAATTACTAATAACTGGTGGAGCGGGCTTTATAGGTTCCAACCTTATACTTTTTCTATTATCGCGGCGCGATAATGTCAGTATCCTGAACCTGGACAAGCTAACGTATGCCTCGGATCTGAGCTATCTCATTCCTGTGGAGGGTGATGAGCGTTACCGCTTCATTCAGGCAGATCTGGTCGATCGCGATGCGGTCCGGGAGATTGTCAGGGAATTCCGTCCCGATGGCGTGATGCACCTGGCGGCCGAGTCGCACGTTGACAACTCCATCACCGGTCCCGAACCGTTCGTAATGTCCAATGTGCTTGGCACATTCAACATTCTTGAGGAGTGCCGGCAGCTCTGGCTTGAGGATCCCAACGGCTACCCCGGCAAGCGTTTCCTGCACGTCTCCACAGACGAAGTCTACGGTTCGCTTGGCAAGGAGGGGGCTTTCACGGAGAAGACGCCCTATGCGCCCAATTCCCCGTACTCCGCCACCAAGGCCGGCAGTGACTTCCTGGTGCGATCCTATTTCAAAACTTTCAATATGAACGTGGTTACCACCAACTGCTCCAACAACTTCGGTCCGCATCAGCATGATGAAAAGCTGATACCTACGGTCATCCGAAAAGCGCTGGCCCACGAACCGATTCCGGTCTACGGCAAGGGCGAAAACGTTCGCGACTGGCTTTATGTGACAGATCACTGCAATGCGATCCTGAGTGTGTTTGAGAAGGGGCATGTCGGCGAAACGTATATTGTGGGGGGACACAATGAGTGGCGCAACATCGACCTGGTGCAGCTGATGTGTGATATCCTTAACGAGCTGGTAGGCGAGGGTCCGGAGGGCGACTACAAGAACCTGATCACTTTTGTCACCGACCGGGCCGGACACGATCTGCGTTACGCCATTGATCCGTCCAAGATACAGAGGGAAATCGGCTGGAAACCGGAGATGAAATTCGAGGAGCAGCTCCGGGAAACCCTCGCCTGGTATGCCAGCAGGTACGGCAAGTGATATCCGGAACAGGTGCTTGTCCCACCCGGATCAGCATTTTTAATTGAAACGTACATCTGAAATGTCCATCACGGCTCCCGGTCACACAGGAGCATGATTATAACCGTCGTGGACATTCTACGTGACCTATTGAATCAGAAAATATAAACACATGAACCGAAGGTCACGGAGTGCAATAAAAACATAAACAGTTGAAAATTCAGGCAGCAGATATATGGCACGAAAATACTGGCTCATGAAATCCGAGCCCGACGAGTTCAGCATTGATGACCTCATTGGCATGGAGAACAAGACAGCCCGCTGGGACGGTATCCGCAACTATCAGGCGCGCAATTTCATGCGCGACGAGATGCAGGTGGGTGACGGCGTCTTTTTCTATCATTCCAATGCCAACCCGCTCGCCATCGTCGGCACCATGAATGTGGCTAGCGAACCCTATCCAGACCCCACACAATTCGATCCGGACTCCAAATACTTCGATCCCAAGAGTTCAAAGGAGAACCCGCGCTGGATGCTGGTGGACGTGCAGTTCACCGCCAAGTTCGATCCGCCTGTGCTTCGGGACAACCTGCGTGAGACGCCCGGCCTTGAGGACATGATGCTTCTCAAAAAGGGCAGCCGGCTTTCAATCCAGCCGGTGACCGAACAGGAGTGGAAAATTATTCACGAACTGGCCGGGGTGGATCCGAAATGATTAAAAAGGCGAATGACACAGAACATCCCGGCAAACTGCTGATCCGTACGCGCGGCATCCTGCCGATTCAGCATCTCATGCTGCTGCGCGACTCCGGCGTGCTCCGCTCATCCGAGGAGTATCCCATTCAGGATGACCAGTTTCAGCCCAACTCGGTGGACTTGCGGCTTGGGCCCACGGCCTATCGCGTTCGCTGCAGTTTCCTGCCTGAGAACGAGACGGTCGAAAGCAAACTTCAGCGGCTTTCGCAGCACACCATCGACATCCGTGAGGGAGCGGTTCTGGAACAGAACTGCACTTATCTGATCCCGCTGCTGGAAGAGTTGTATCTGCCGATGACCGGCCGCATGATCCCGGCTCAGACAACCTCGCTCACCCTGCAGACCGAGGAGCCGCTGTCGGCCAAGGCCAATCCGAAAAGCAGTACGGGACGGCTGGATATTTTTACCCGCCTGATCACCGATTTCAGCCACCGCTTCGAGGAGATCGGGCCCGGTTACCAGGGCCGGCTCTATCTGGAAGTGGTGCCCAAATCTTTCCCGGTCCGGATCCGTACGGGCCAGCGCCTGAATCAATTGCGCATCCGGCACGGCAACGCGATGCTCTCCGACCAGGACATCCTGCATACGCACCTCAAAGATCCCATTCTGTATGATGAGCAAGGCAAGCCGCTTCCGCTCGACCAGCTCAATGTAAAAGACGGCCTCTTCATGCGGGTGAGCCTTCATGGTGAGGAAGGCGAGATCGTCGGTTACAAGGCCAAGAAGCACCGCGACCTGATCGACCTGGAGAAGACGGGGGAGTACCATGTACAGGCTTTCTGGGACCCGATCTATGCCCAGAAGGATGATTACTTGATCCTTGAGCCGGAGGCCTTCTATATTTTTGCTTCCAAAGAACGCTGCCGCATTCCACGGCACCTCGCAGCCGAGATGGTGCCCTACGACACGGGATCCGGGGAGCTGCGCACCCATTATGCCGGCTTTTTTGACAGCGGCTTCGGCGGGGAAATAGCCGACGGCGGCGCCCGTGCCGTTCTGGAAGTGCGCTCGCACGATGTTCCGTTTCTGGTGGAGGACGGGCAGACATTCTTCCGAATGGTTTTTGAACCGAATACGGCCGCACCCGATTACGTCTATGGCAAGGACCTGAAAAGCAATTACCAGGGTCAGTCACTCAAGCTCGGTAAACATTTTCGTGATTCATGACTTGCAGCCAGTGGACATATGCATGGCAAGGTGGCACAAACCGTATCCACCAGAACAATAAAACCTGAAACGAAAATTCGACGGATTATGGATGAGCATTTCCTTTTTTACGTCCCGCCGGAACAGATCAAACACGACCGGCTGCAGTTCACCGAAGACGAGGCGCATCATATTGCCAGGGTGTTGCGGAAACAGCCGGGAGATGTGGTTCAGGTTACCGATGGTGTGGGAAATACGATGGATGTGAAGCTGATTGTGGTGGACAAGAAGAAAGTTGCGGGAGAGGTGGTCGCCACTTATATCACACCTGCCGAGCCCGACCGGATTATGGCATTGGGTGTCATCAGGCAGCGCGAGCGTCTGGAGTTTGCTATTGAAAAGGCTGTGGAACTGGGCGTGACAAAAATCGTGCTGGTCCATTCCGATCATGCGGGAAGGATGGAGCTCAAGCCGAAGCGTATTGACAAGACCATGATCGCCGCCATCAAACAGAGCCGCCGTCCGTGGCTCCCGGCGTGGGAAGAGCGTGACAGTTTTTACGAGGTGCTGTCGGAATACCGGGATAGCTGCGAAGTGGTGATGGCACACCCGGCCGAAGGAACTTATGAATGGCAGGGGGACGATTCGCCGTTGCTGCTGATGGTGGGACCGGAAGGGGGGTTCTCGCCCAAGGAGGTGGAACAGGCCCTGGCATCCGGTGTGAAGATCGTGAGCCTGGGACAGAAGCGGCTGCGCACGGAAACCGCCGTCTGCGTAATGCTGGCGCTTGCCAGCTACCGCTGAACCGGCGATTCCGGAGTACCGTTATTCCGCTTTAAAAACCTGGCGGGTGTAATCTGCCAGGGGTTACCTGCCGAACGTTATCTGTCAGGCATTTTACCCTACCATACGTTGGACATGTTGCCGTTGAGGGCTTCTTCCCGCATGGCCTTGAGGTTTTCAACCTGCTCCCAGAGCGTGAGAGCGATATTGACCGTCGGGTCCACCTCGTCGTTGATGACGGGATAATAGTACTCACTTCCCCAGATCTGGCGCGCCAGGTCGGCTTTCATGAAACCAAGCGGGCTTTTGAGCTGCTCATCAAGATCTGTCGGGTTGACGTAAAGATTGTTGTCGTCATCAAAGTGAACGGTGGTAACCGTATCGGAGACGACCAGGCCTGCCTCCAGCATCCGATCCATGAAGGTCTCCTGCTCGGTTTCCGACCAGGAGAAGTCGGTGCGGAAGTCATTGAAACGATCTTCCCACACCTCACGGAATTCCGTTCCCCTGCGGTCGATGAAGTCCCGTACAAAAGTGGTGCCGATATTGTTGCGGCGCATCAGGACAAAGGCCTCGCTGGCTGTCTCGATATCCACGATGTGATCGGGTACTACTCCACCGCCTCCAAAGACTTCGCGTCCGGCCGTTGTGCGATAACGAAGCGAATCGGGCACCGTATTAATAAACTCATGGACATCCCCGCTGGGGCTATCGTCACGGGTATAGATCTCGTAGGCGTATTTTTCGCGGCCATCCTTGTACGGCTTCTGGATTTCACGTCCGCTAGGCGTCAGGTAGCGGGATATGGTGATGCGGATGTTGCTGTTGTCGGGCAGTTCATACTGCTGCTGCACCAGGCCTTTGCCGAAGGTCCGCCGCCCCACTACCAGGCCGCGGTCATGATCCTGGATGGCACCGCTGACGATTTCGCTTCCCGAAGCGGATCCCTGATCCACAAGGACAATCAAGGGGATTTCGCGGTAGGGGCCGTTGTAGCGAGCGCGGTATTCAGAGGTGAAACGGGCATGGCGGCTCTCGGTGGCGACGAGGGTGGTTCCACGTGGGAAGAAGTCGTTGGCCATGCGTACCGCCTGCTCAAGGTAACCGCCGGGGTTGCCGCGCAGATCGAGCACCAGACGCTCCATGTTCTCCTGACGGAGGTCTCTCATGGCCCGCGTGAACTCTTCATGCGTGGTGGCTGCAAAACGGTTTACGCGGATGTACCCGGTCACATCGTCCAGCATATAGGAGCTGTCCACGGTGTAGATCGGAATTTCATCGCGTACGATTTCGAAATCAAGCATCTGACGGGTGCCCGGACGCAGGATGCCCACGGTTACCTCTGTTCCCTTGGGACCGCGCAGACTGCGGACCACATCCTGCTCACTGAATCCAACAGAAGATTCACCGTCTATTTCTACGATTCGGTCGCCCGATCGGATGCCAAGCTGGTCGCTTGGACCGTTGGATATGGCCGAGATCACGGTGATGGTATCGTCGATAACCTGGAACTGGATTCCGATTCCTTCAAAGCGTCCGGTGAACTCGTCCTGGATACGTTCGCTGGTTTCGGGCCTGATATAGACCGAGTGCGGGTCGAGCGGACGGAACATGGCGGTGATCG
>SKNL01000035.1 GCA_007120555.1 Balneolales bacterium | reverse complement strand
GTGGTCGTGGTGGAAGACTGTGTAATGGTCGTGGCGGCAAATCCCGTTGCAATGCCGGTGGCACGGTTGGTGGTCATGCCCTTCAGGATCTTGCGCAACTTGTTGCCGGCAATTTTCTGCAAGCCCTCACTGAAAATCTTCATCCCGTAGATGAAGATACCCAGAGATCCGATCAGCTGAAGAAAATCAAATAATGTATAGGTCATATAGAATCCCTAACCGGTGCCATCCATCAGATTTCAGGATCTCCCCGAAAATCGCTTGTAAAGATACGGAGCCCTGCGCGCAACATCCAATTTGATATGAGACAGGGGGGGGCAACCCTGTAAAGAGTTCATTACCATATTGTTAACCGGCTCTCATTACGGCGGCAATCTCCCGTAATCCCCCGCCAGATACGGTCTGGGCCAAAAAAATGGTAACAGTTCGGTAACATTCAGGTAATACGCGGGTAACATAGCCTGCCTAAACTACCATTGTCCGTGAAGAAGGTTCGAAAAACCGGACACAAAACAAAAATCATGCAATCAAAAACGAGTTTATGATTCGAATGAAACCTGCATTAACGGCAGCACTGATCGCCATACTGGCGGTATCGTGCGGCGGCAACGGCGACTCGCCAGGGGAACAGCGCCGTGACCGGGTGGATATACTTGGGGCCGGAGCAACATTTCCCGCCCCGCTTATCACAGCCATGGCCGATGAATACCGGGACCTGACCCGAAACCGGGTTACGGTGAATTACCAGTCGATCGGATCGGGCGGCGGCATCCGGCAGTTCATCGAACAGACCGTCATGTTCGGCATGAGCGAAGCGTTTTTGTCCGACGAGGTGATGAATAACGTAGAGCAGGCCACCGGTGGACGCGCATTTAACATGCCGATCACCCTGGCTGACGTGGTACCCACCTACAACGTGCCCGGCGTAGGCTCCGGACTGGTCTTCAGCGGCGAACTGCTCGTTGAGATATTCATGGGCGATATCACACGATGGAATCATGCCCGCATCAGTGAGCTGAATCCGGATGTGGACCTGCCCAACCTTCCGTTAACCGTCGTGCACCGCTCTGACGGATCCGGCACTACCAACGTCTGGACCAGCTACCTCAGCCGCGTTTCGGATCGCTGGCGGGAACGGGTGGGATTTGCCACCAGCGTAAACTGGCCCACCGGAATCGGCGGCAACGGCAACGAAGGCGTGGCCGGGGCGGTCCAGAACACGACCGGCGCCATCGGCTACAACAGCTTCGCCTATGCCCTGCTTAACAATATGAGTTACGGCTCGGTCATCAATGCCGCCGGCAATATCATTGAGCCGAGTTTCGAGGCAACCACCGAGGCAGCCAATATCGAACTTCCCGATGACACACGCATCCTCTTCACCAATACCCCGGCAGAATACGGCTATCCGATTGCCGGTTTCGCCTGGATGCTCATTTACGAAAACCTGGATGCCAACCGGGCTATCAGCAATCGCAGAGAGGCAAAAGAGCTGATCAACTTCCTTGTCTGGAGCATCACGGAGGGACAGGAACTCTCCGAATTGCTCGGCTTTGCACGCCTTCCCGAGGCTGCAGTTGAGAAGAGCATCCAGATGATCCGCCAGCTGAAATGGAACGGGGAACTGATCGGACAGCAAGTGCTTGACGAACAGGACCTGCTCAGCAGTGTGCCGCGGCCGGAAAACTACCTGTAAAACACTAATGCTGAATGACTTCAGATAGCGACACCTCAAATAACGGCAACAAGGAAGCACGGGAACTGCTCCGGCGTCCGCCATCGGCCATATACCGGTGGCTGGGCGACCGGATTTTTGCGGTTGTTGTGGTCGTGCTCGGAATGAGCATTATCGCCCTGGCCGCTGCCATGGCCTATGTGCTGTATGACGAAGGAAGCCTTTCCCTGTGGCAATTCGGCTTTTGGGACTTCATCCGGGGCACCACCTGGGATCCTGCGGTGCAGCTGGTCTTCGGTGCGCTCCCATTCCTTTTCGGTACGGTGGTGACCAGCGTTGCCGCATTGCTGATCTCCTTCTTTCCCGCCATTGCCGTGGCCATATTCACGGCCGAATACGCTCCACGGTGGCTGGCCTCCATCATCGACAACCTGATCCAGCTCATTGCGGCTGTACCCAGCGTGGTCATCGGCATCTGGGGCATCTTCGTGCTGGCACCCTGGATGCGCGACCATGTCTACATGCCCATATTCACCTGGGCGGAAACCAGTTATCCCGCACTTCTGCCCATCCTCGGCAACCCCATGGGCTACGGCATGGCGACAGCCACCATCGTACTGTCCCTGATGATCGTGCCCTACACAACGGCTCTCACAAAAGATGCCATCAAATCCGTGCCCGTAGAGCAACGGGAGGCAAGCCGTGCCCTCGGAGCAACAAAATGGGAGGTGATCCGCATGGCCGTGCTGCCCTATGCACGCGGCGGCATCCTTGCCGGCGCCATCCTCTCGCTTGGACGCGCCATCGGTGAAACCATGGCCGTGGCAATGCTCATCGGCAACAAGAACACACTGCCGTTCTCCATCTTCGGGGCCGGCGCCACCATGCCCTCCGTCATTGTCAATGAGTTCCGGGAAGCCGTCGAATCGCTCCACCTTTCCAGCCTGATGGCCATCGGCTTTACACTTTTCATTATCGCGCTTGTCGTCAACCTCGCCGCAGCGTACATGACACGGAAATTCTCGATCAAGGGAGGCCAGGTGGTATGAAACGAACATGGCAGCCAGCGGTTGATTCACAGGGGCATGATCACATCCTGCCATGTGAGTTCATGCTGTCTTTATGAATACGAATTGATGTAAACAGATGAAAACACTGCTCCAACGCAACATCCGCGACCGTATCATGGAGTCGCTACTGGTACTCAGCACCATAGTGGTGCTTCTGCCGCTTATCATCATCCTGGTCCATGTGGTCGTCAACGGAATCAGCGCCCTGAACTGGGATTTCTTCACCCAGGAACTTGGCTCCCCGTCACGCGCCCTCCAGGGAAGGCCCACCGGGCTGGTCCACACCATCCTGGGCACCCTTGTTGTCGATTTTCTTGCGCTTTTCCTTGCCGTGCCCATCGGCTTCGGCGCCGGCATCATGCTCTCCGAATTCCCGGACCACAAGCTCAATCCCACGCTGCGGGTGATGAACGACACATTGAACGGAATGCCGGCCATCCTCAAGGGCCTGCTGGCATTCGTGCTCATCGTCAAGCCCATGGGTACCTTCTCCGGCCTGGCAGGTGCCGTGGCCCTCGCTTTTGTGATGATACCGATTATCGCCCGGACGACCGAAAGCGCACTGATGTCCATCCCCTGGTCCATCCGGGAAGCCGGACTTGCCATCGGGCTGCCGCGCTGGCGCGTAGTGCTGTCCACAGTCATGCCAGCCGCGCGGTTCGGACTGGTAACCGGCACACTGATCGCATTCGCCCGGGCCGCCGGAGAAGCGGCACCGCTGCTCTTCACCTCTTTCGGCAACAACTATCTTCCCAACCACTGGCTCGGCATGCTCCTCGGTCCGGTCGACACCCTGCCGCAGCGTCTTTACAGTCTCGCGATCAGCCCCTATTCCCACTGGCACTCCATGGGATGGGCCGCAGCCATCGTCCTTCTGGTCTTTGTCATCGTCTGCTTCGGCACGGCTCGCTACCTGACCCGTCAGAAACACTAAGTCAACAGTAATTGCACTCCATGATGAACCTGATCCAATCGATCACTTCAAAAGTCCCCTCTTTGCCGCTCTTCGCCACATCGGAAAGCCGCCAGGCGAGTGGCGCGGCAGAGGCCGGTACGTCCACCGGTATATCCGGCACCTCCGGTACTCCCGGCAAGGAAAAGGCCGGAAAACAACTCCGGATGGAGACACGCGACCTCACCGTCCGCTATGGATCCACCGTCGGTGTCAAGAATGTCTCCCTGCCCATCTACGACAACCAGGTACTGGCACTTATCGGCCCTTCCGGTTGCGGCAAGACCACCTACCTTCGCGCCCTGAACCGGATGCACGACCTAACGCGAGGAGCCTCGGTAACCGGAAGCGTGCTGCTCGACGGAAAAAACATCTACGACAGCGAAGTCAATCCCGTGATAATCCGCCGGCGCATCGGCATGGTCTTCCAGAAACCGACACCCTTCCCCACCATGTCGATCTACGACAATGTCGTGGCCGGTCTCAAGCTGGTTGGAATCCGGAAGAGAAGCGTGCTGGACGTAGTGTGCGAACGGGCGCTCAAACAGGCCGCCCTTTTTGACGAGGTAAAAGACCGCCTCAAGAGTCCGGGGTCCAGCCTTTCCGGCGGACAGCAGCAGCGGCTTTCCATCGCCCGCGCCCTGGCTGTGGGTCCGGAAGTGCTGCTGATGGACGAGCCCACCAGCTCGCTGGACCCGCAGTCCACCAGCCGCATCGAGGACCTGATCCACGAGCTCAAGAACCAGGTGACCATCGTAATCGTCACGCACAATATGCAGCAGGCAGCACGTGTCTCCGACAACACCGCCTTCTTCTATGTCGGAGACCTTATCGAATACGGCCCGACCAGCACACTGTTCACCAAACCCAAAGAAACCCGCACGGAAGAATACATCACAGGTCGCTTCGGATAATCCGCCCCCGTGTTGTGCAAATTGTCTTGCAACATGCTGCAACCGCCACTTCCTTCAACGTACAAACCGCGCCTTTTATCCCTATATTATGGATGCACCCTTTTCACGAAAAGACATGGAGAGCCCAACAATGCGTATCGCATTTCAGGAACATCTGAAGACCCTCAACCGTGAGCTGCATACGATGGCTGAAATGGTAAACCGGGCCATCATTCGCTCTGTCACCGCCTTGAAGGAACGGGATGTCGAAGAGGCAAAGAAGATCAAGAAGGATGACATCCACATCAACAACAAACGGTTTGAGATCGAGGAGCAGTGCATCCACCTGATTGCTACACAGCAGCCCGTCGCCACACAACTGCGCGAGATCATCGCCGTGCTCAACATCATCACCGATCTGGAACGGATGGGCGATTACGCCGAAGGCATCGCCAAAATCGTGATCAAGCTGAACGGGGCTGAATCCGTAAAGCCGCTGATCGACATTCCCCGGATGGCAGAGATCGCAACCGATATGGTAACCCAATCCCTGGACGCTTTTGCCGATAGAGACGTTGCACGCGCCCGGGAGATCACGGCCATGGATGATGACGTGGACGATCTGTACCATCAGGTTATCCGGGAACTCATATCCATCATGATCGAGGATCCGCGCACCATCACACGATGCACCTACCTGATGTGGGTCGCGCATAACCTGGAGCGCATCGCCGACCGCGTCACCAACATCTGCGAACGCATCATCTTCCTGGTCACCGGTGAACTGGTCGAAAATATCGGCAAAGACCAGGACTGACGGCCTGTCACGGATCACCGGACCGGTCCATCGGATTATTTCGTGAATTGGATTATTTCGTGAATTGGATTACTTCGGGCGCATTTTCTATCTTGCCGGACACCCCGGCATGACGTGAACATTCACCGATCCATAGCATCCCGCCATTATCCCCGGATCGTATTCCGGAACGGCGGACGCATGCTCTGGAATCCGTTGAAACGCCAACTCCTGAAATTCCGTCCCGAAGAGAGAATCCGGCTTCAGGTTCTCGATTACCTGATCCTCCAGACCAGGATCCCGTCCGCCCGTATTGCCGCAGAAAGCCCCGTCCCATCGCGGTTTTCACGCGGACGGACCGACCTTGTGTGCTACGACAGCCGGTTCCACCCGCTGCTGCTCATCGAATGCAAGGCCGACACGGTGCGCCTTGGGCCCCGCACCGCCACCCAGTCCGCCGTTTACAACCGCTTCGTCAAAGCGCCCTACCTCATGCTCACCAACGGCCTGGAGGATGCGTTCTTCCATGTCGCCAAACAGCTTGAGGCCATCGATGAATCCGGATATCCGGCTGAATTTGCCCCGGATGATCCGAACTGGCACTCGGCCGACCCTGACTACTGGATGGAGCGCGGATTCCTTCCCCCTGGCCTCCCTGCCGCCGCTGCCACCACGGTTGCACATCGGCTGGCCCTGCTCTTTCACCTCTCGGATGAAACCCGCAGCTGGCTCAGCATTCCGTTTCCAGACCGCCAGATGCCACTAACGCACCATTATCTGCTGCTTTCCACCACCGGACACCCGAATACGCTCATCGCCTTCACATTCTGTGCCGTCACTCCGGAGATGGCTGTCTTCTCGGCCGTTGCCAACCGGAATAAACGGAACATCGCCTATTTTTGCTGCTCCCTCGGAAAGGACGGTGCCTTCCGCGACCCGCAATTTTTTTCGGAAAAAAATGACGATATTCCGGATT
Organism: Balneolales bacterium; assembly: GCA_007120555.1. Taxonomy (GTDB): domain Bacteria; phylum Bacteroidota; class Rhodothermia; order Balneolales; family Natronogracilivirgulaceae; genus SKNL01. The sequence continues at coordinate 466 of SKNL01000035.1, read as the reverse complement.
CCGAAATCGGAATGATGGACGATCCGCATGCTCCTGCACTGCCTTCCACGTTTCCTTCCGGCGACAGCAACCTAATGGAATTAAATGACTTCTGGCTTTCACCGGATGACGATCCTGTTTCAAGGGATATTAATCCGATCGCGGTCCAAACGGGCCTGACCACCGAACTGGGCGTCCGGTCCGCCCGCCGCCTTGCCCTAATCCTGGAACGCCTGCTCCTCGGAACCTGATCTGCCGAACCGCGCAACCATACGGAACTTTTACATACAAACCTGCCAAAAACCGAACATCCATGCATCACGAACACCGCAAAAAACTCCTCACACTATTCCAGGATGAAAAAGAGAGCATCTTCTTCCTGAAAGGTGGCACCGTGTCCCACCGCTATGACACCGATTTTGAATACCCCTTCCGCCAGGAGTCCAATTTCCTGTACCTGACCGGAGTGGAAGAGCCTGACATGTCC
>SKNL01000013.1 GCA_007120555.1 Balneolales bacterium | reverse complement strand
GTGCCGTCGTTCAGGTTGCGGTGCGTGATTTCGGCGACCTCGTCGGTGACCGTATCGGGATCGACGGCGAAACCGTGGTTCTGCGTGGTGATCTCGACGCGTCCGCGCCTCAGGTTCTTGACCGGCTGGTTGGCGCCTCGGTGTCCCACGAACATTTTCATTACCTTTATTCCCTCGCTCATGGCCATGAGCTGGTGTCCCAGGCAGATGCCGAATATCGGCCTGCCCGTTTCCTTCGCTTTGGCGACGGTTTCGAGGGCGTAGTCCATCGGGTTGGGATCACCGGGGCCGTTGGAGAAGAAGAATGCGTCCGGCTGCCATTCCATGATGGTCTCGAAGTCGGTTTTGGCGGGAAAGACACGGAGTTTGCAGCCGCGCTTGAGGAAGCTGTTGATGATGTTCTGTTTGATGCCGTAGTCGAGGGCGGCGATTTTAAGGAGCGGTTGCTGGCTGGTGGAGTGTTGATCAGTGGATTGCTGTCCTGAAGATTGCCGGCCATCACCGCTTCCCGGCGGTATTTGGTCTGTGCCTCGGGACAGGGGTTCGCCGGTGAACGCATCCACCGGTTCAACAGGTCCCACGGGATCGGTGGACTGAGATATCTGCGGGAAAAGATCCTCGAAATCGGCGGGTTTGCAGGTCTGCGGTTCGTTGCGGGTGACCTTGCTGGCCAGTTCCAGTCCGACCATGGAGGGCCACTCCTTAGCCTTCGCGACCAGCTCATCGGCATTGTCGGTATCGCTGGAGATGACGGCGTTGAGTACCCCTTTTTCGCGGATATGGCGTACCAGTTTGCGTGTGTCTATGCCGGTGATGCCCACGATGCGGTTGCGTTTGAGGTAACTGTCAAGGTCGCCGTCGGCCATCGTGTTGCTGTAGTGATGGGAGAAGGCGCGGACGATCAGCCCGGAAATCATGACTTTGCGTGCTTCGTCGTCGCGGGAAGAGACACCGTAGTTGCCGATGTGCGGGTAGGTCATCATCATCAGCTGACCATGGTAGCTGGGATCGGTGAAGATTTCCTGGTAGCCGGTCATGCTGGTGTTGAAGCACAGTTCGCCGCCGGTGGTGCCGCGGTGTCCGATGGCATGGCCGTGGACCACGGTGCCGTCGGCAAGTGCAAGGGTTGCTTTGTCAGGTTTGGTCTGGTGCATAGAACCGTGTAAAGGTTACAGGTGTGGTTTGTTCTTTGATTATGTGAAATAAGTCCTTGGCCCGGGCCGGCAAGCGTCTGCTGCCACCGGCGGTTGTCTGCCCGGGGCTTTTTGCCGGATCCGGGACGATGATGCGATGCCCGGAATACTCATCCGGATTAAAAAAAATCCGACACTGAAAAGCCAGAGCCGGATTTTAATAAAAAATCTGTATTCATCGGGGATAATGATCGATAACTCAGAACAGGGCATATATGAAAGGTGCGAGGGCCGTATTGCTGGTTGCCACAATTAACAGTCCTAACAGAAGCAGAACGAACACGATCGGAGCAAGCCAGAGCTTTTTGCGCACCCGCAAAAACTCCCAAAACTCGCGAAGTATGCCAATTTTACCCATTTTTATAGTGTCCGGTCGTTTCTGTTTAAATCAATAAAAAATAACCAAAAAAAAGTACTTTTGAAATTATTTTTATTCCTCTCCACCAGAGCCGGATTATTGTAAATCAGGAGGATTTACTCGATTTTTGGATGCATCATACATTTACCTGGATTTCAGCACGATGCAAGTTGTCCGGTTACAGCGGTTTTTGAACGGATTGAACCTGCCGAATTTTTCAGATCTGAAGCAACCTGATACCGAAGTCAAAAATCCGGGACGATATTTCTATTGGATTGAACCGATGCTGGATTATTAAGTCAACAAAGGACAATTACAGCACGGGTCAGTAATTTTATCGACGGATTATAAAAATGTTCTGGTTTGCCCGGGAATTGGCTTTGCATAGAATCCATTTTCATCCGGTAAAACGGGAGGGGGGGTGTCCCAGCTGAAGTCTTCCGGTTCCGGCACCAGTTTTCCGTTCGAATTTATGGCTTTATCCCATTCGATCAATTGTCCGGTATGGCTGGCCATGAAACCCATTATGGAGGTCATTGATGATTTTGCCCCGAAGTCTGCATCATTTATTACGTTTCCTGACCGGATCGAAGCAATAAGTTCATCAAGTTCAGTTTGATACGGACTGGGATCATCCATTCCCCGATGATCATAACGAACATTATTGCTGTAATCCCTGATAATTCCCTCTGAAGATCCGCCACGTGTATACGCAGTTCCTTTCGTTCCCTGAAACAGTTCATCTACCCGGTTATGAACCCCCGGGATCTGCCTGCATTGACTGCTGATCACCACACCGCCAGGATAGGTATACTCGATGGCATGATGATCAAAGTTTTCACCATACTCTTTTCCTGTCCGGACTTCGGAGCCGCCCATGCCCTGAGCCGAAACCGGATGTTCTCCGAGGTACCAATTGGCAATATCCAGATTGTGAATGAGCTGATCCAGAACCTGATCTCCAGCCAGCCAGATAAAATAGTACCAGCCTCTTATCTGATATTCCAGTTCACTGTAATGAGGTTCGCGCACGGCCGCACGAAACAAACCCTGGTTCCAGTATACCTGACCTGAAATGAAATCCCCCACTTCGCCATTCTGGATGCGTTTGTAAACTTCCCGATAGCAATTCTGGTACCGGCGCTGTAATCCGACTACGACATTAAGGTTTTTTTCGCGAGCGGTTTTTGCGGCTTTCAACACACGGCGAACCCCGGCAGGATCGCTGGCAACGGGTTTTTCCATGAATACCTGTTTACCGCTATTAACGGCTTCTTCAAAATGAAGAGGCCGGAAATATGTTGGGGTAGCTAACAGCACAACATCAGCTAATGCAATGGCGTGCTTATATCCGTCAAATCCGATAAACCTGTGCTCTTTTGGAACATCCAGCTTGTCTGTATTACCATATGCCGTTGACAGCCGTTTATAGCTGCTTTGAAGCCGGTCTTCAAGGATATCGGCCATGGCAACCAGTTTGATGCCGTCGCCGGTATTCAGAGTCTGGAATGCCGCCCCGGTCCCCCTGTTTCCGCATCCGACAAGTGCAACTTTAAGTGTATCACTTCCTGCTGCATAGGCTGCGCCCAGCGGTATGGTACTCACTAACAAACCGCCGGCTGTCAGGCTTGTGGATTTTACAAATTCGCGTCTTGTTATGAGATTTTTATCAGGGTCAGCTGTTGTATTCATTTTTTTGGGATAAATATGAAAAAAACCGGCATTGATTGTCTGCATCAGAAAATGGAATTAAAAGTAATTTAAAAAAACCGTCAGAATAAAATAGCTGCAGTCATTCGGGAAACTTCCGGGTCGGCCGGGTACAATGTAATAAGAAAGAACGTCCCCATTTGCTGTGATTCAACAGTGTAACGGGAGCCATTTCCAACCGTTTCCGCCTTTACTACAATCGTATTGGAAATAAATAGAACAAAGAGTACTTTCAATAAGAAACTGCTGCTAAATGGCTGGGTATAGAAGTCTCCCATGTTTTTTAAATAAATTTTTTTTTAAAATTAATCGGCACCATGGGTAGACTCCAAAAAAACATTTCTTCAAATAATAACAGGGCCAGTATGGAAAAGAAACAAAAGATGGGGGGGATCACCCGTCGGGATTTTATCGCCAAATCCGCTGCAACGACCGCCGCTTTCACGATTTTGCCAAGTTATGTAGTTGGCGGCCTTGGGCATCGCGCCCCGAGTGATAAACTGAATATAGCCGGTGTAGGTGTCGGCGGCAAGGGCTTTCGCCTGCTTCGTGAGATGGAAGTAACCGAAAATATTGTTGCGCTCTGTGATGTAGACTGGCGGTATGCCAGAAATTGTTTTGAATATTTTCCCAATGCAAAAAAATATTGGGACTGGCGAAAGATGTATGATGAAATGGCCAGTGATATTGACGCTGTAGTTGTGGCAACATCCGATCATACTCACGCAGCAATTGCGGCACATGCCATGACAATGGGGAAACATGTTTATGTGGAAAAACCGCTAACACATACCGTTTATGAATCCCGTCTGCTCACCAAACTTGCTGAAAAATATGGTGTTGCTACTCAAATGGGCAATCAGGGGGCATCCGATGAAGGTGTTAACCTGATGACCGAATGGATCTCCGAGGGAGTGATCGGAGAAGTAACCCGGGTAGAAACATTTACCGACCGGCCGATCTGGCCGCAGGGTCTGAATACTCCCGAAGAGGCACAACAAGTTCCAGATACATTGAATTGGGATTTATTCATCGGACCAGCAAAAATGCGCCCTTATAATGAAGCCTATACCCCATGGAATTTCCGCGGATGGTGGGATTTCGGAACCGGAGCACTCGGTGATATGGCTTGTCATATTGTTCATCCTGTCTTCAAGGCGCTTCAGCTTGGATATCCCACTAAAGTACAGGGCAGCTCCACAATGCTGCTTATGGATTCCGCCCCGGTAGCTCAAAAAGTGAAGTTGACATTCCCTGAGCGCAAGAGCAATCTTAAAATTGCTTTGCCGGAAGTTGACGTGCACTGGTTCGACGGTGGTATTGAGCCTCTCAAGCCCGAGGGCTGGCCAGCCGGAAGGAACATGAATCACCGGGGAGGAGGAGTACTGTTTTATGGGTCTAAAGATACGCTTGCATGCGGTTGCTATGGCAGTGATCCATGGCTGTTGTCAGGTAACGAACCGTCGGTTCCCAAAACGGAACGGAGGGTTGAGACCAATCATGAACTGGACTGGGTGCGGGCATGCAAAGAAAGCCCTGAATCCAGGGTAGAAGCCAAATCCTATTTCAAAGAAGCGGGTCCATTTAATGAGATGGTTGTAATGGGAGTGCTGGCGGTTCGGCTTCAGGGATTGCACAAAGTTCTTGAATGGGATGGTGACAAGATGCAGTTCACCAATATTTCCGATCATGAATCACTCAGAATCATTATTGAGGATGGCTTCGTCATTGAAGACGGACACCCGACGTTTGAGCAGGAACTAACGGATCCGATTAATGCGCGTGAATTTGCTGAGGGGCTTATTAAACACGAATATCGGACAGGATGGGATCTGCCGGACATTCCCTCTTGACGAATATCCTGATACGATTACCTAACTAATCTTACACACATAAACATTAATGGTTATATCCATGAACAACTATAAAAACGTACGTAACCATTTCACTTTCAAGTATTTAATTATTATGCTTTTAATCTGTGGATTTGCTGTCGCATGCGGCTCCAAGGACGAAAGGCCCGTTGCTCACAATACGCTTACCGATGAAGAAATCCAGCAGGGCTGGATACTGCTTTTTGACGGTGAAACCACCGATGGCTGGCGCGGATATAATCAGCCCGAGTTTCCGGCCGGTGGATGGGAAGTAGAAGACGGAACCCTTCGTTGTATTGGTACTGGCATGGGAGAAGCCGGCGGAGAAGGCGGCGACATTATCTATGATCAAAAATTCCACAATTTCCGCCTTTCCCTCGAATGGAAGATATCCGAAGGAGGCAATTCCGGTATCTTTTATCTGGGTCAGGAAATTGAGGGGGAGCCCGTTTGGAAATCGGCTCCGGAAATGCAGATTCTGGATAATGACCGACATCCGGATGCCATGCTTGGAGTGGACGGAAACCGGAAAGCCGGGGCGCTTTATGACCTTATACCAGCGAATCCTCAAAACACCAGGCCTGCCGGTGAATGGAACCATGCAGAAGTGTTGGTTTACCGGGGAACTGTGGTCCATTTCCAAAATGGAGAGCCGGTGGTTGAATACCACCTGGGGACATCCACCTGGGACAGAATGATAGCCGAATCAAAATTCGCCGAGTTTCCTGAATTCGGAATTAATCGTCCGGGATATATTGCCCTTCAGGACCATGGCGATGATGTCTGGTTCCGGAATATAAAAATCCTGCAAATGGATTGAGTTTTTCGATGAATAAAGCCATTCACAGGCATTATTAACATAATCAGATATCTCATGAGCTCTTCTCGCCGGTCATTTCTAAAGGCTTCCGGTTTTCTTGCTGCCGGTGCAGCCCTGGCAAGCACACCATTTGTAAGTTTTTGCAATGCCGCCAATCAACGACAGATGCCGTTCGGGTTGCAGTTGTATACGCTTCGGGATGTTATCGTCGATAACCCGGAAGTGGTCATCCGGCAGGTTGCGGGGTTTGGGTACAAGCAAATTGAAAGCTATGAAGGTCCGATGGGAATGTATTGGGGTATGGGAAACATCGGTTTTAAAAAATTGATGGATGATCTTGATCTGACCTTGATATCATCACATGCCGATGTGTTCAATGATTTTGAACGGAAAGCTGCGGAGGCTGCCGAGATCGGGGTTTCGTATCTGGTATGTCCATGGATAGGCGCCCAGGGCAATCTGGATGCCTACCGCGAAATGGCCGATAGGTTCAATGAAATTGGCCGGGTTGCTAAAAGTGCCGGAATCAAATTTGCCTATCATAACCATGCCTATACATTTCATGAAATGGACGGGGAAGTGCCGCAAAAGATCCTGATGGACAATACGGATCCTGAGCTGGTTGAGTATCAGATGGATATCTACTGGGTGGTGGCAGGCGGACACGATCCCGAAGAATGGATCCGTGCATATCCAAACAGGTTTACCTCCTCTCATGTGAAGGATGGAATATTCGGCATTGATGGCGGTGAGGGAGGTGACATGGAATCCACCATTCTGGGCACCGGTACCATCGATTTCCCGCGAATACTGAAACTTGCCAAAGAAAACGGCATGAAATACTTTATCGTGGAACAGGAGGCCTATACCGGCACCACTCCGCTGGATGCGGTCAGAGAGAATGCGGCCTATATG
>SKNL01000163.1 GCA_007120555.1 Balneolales bacterium | reverse complement strand
GGTAGTTGGTGGTGTGGACCGGGTGCAGCATCCCGAACCGCCTTGCCGCGATCATCGCCTCACAGCAGCAGCCACAGCAGTTGCAGATGAAACTAACCCTCTCGCGCACGTTTTCACCGAATTGCACCAGGTTGTTGTCCCAAGCCTGCTGCAGCAGGTCCAGACCCTCGGCCGCATCCACCCTGCGGGCAAAACCGTGGCGCTCCAGGGAGTATGCCGGATTCCCGAACGTCATGCAGATATCCATCGGCGCGCTGCAGGCCTTGTCCATATGATGCATTTTGTGCCGGCAGTAGCAGATGCCTACGGACCGGTGTCTGGCCGTGCGGATGACCTCGCTGGCCCGCTCGTAATCGAGTACATGAAGGCCGTTGCCGTCCGGGAGAGCAGGCTCGTGCACGAAGGTGCGTCCCAGCTGCGTCTGTCCGTCGGTGAAGAGCTCGCGGATGAAGTCCTCCTCCACGTTCATGTATTCGTAGAACAGTTCGCTGAGCACTTTCTGGTCGATGTCGCCCCGGGTGCGCATCAGCGAGAACTCGAAAAAGCCGGCCATGGGCGGGGGCAGCACGTAAGTGGGAGCGCCGTCGTTATCGATGTCCAGGAGGATGGCACGGTCGGCCAGCCGGTCCAGTACCTTTTGCGCCTCGGCCGTCGTAATGCCCCAGACGCCGGCGGCCTTTTGGGTCGTAAAGGGCTTGATCGGAAGTTGCGAGAGCAGTTCGGCCTCCTTTTCATCCATCAGCATTCCGAGGATGCGGAAGAGCAGTTTGGTGGGCGGGGCGCCCTGGGGGAAGCGGTTCAGGCGATCGGACAGGGCGGCAAAGCCGGATTTCGTGACGTGATGGGCCATGGTCAAACCTCCGGTTTCTGGTGTCAAAAAGAAACTGGTTCAGGGGATTCCGAAATATTTTCATTTCAATGTACACAAATCGAGTATAAATAAAAGCATTTGAGTTTTTTTTCCCCTGAAAGCTTATCAAGGTTGTACCACTGAAAAACATGTCTTGCGAAGTGACGGGACTGACTGCAACAAAGGGAACAAAACCGATAAAAAGCTCCCCGATAATCCGTATATTGATCAAATATAAAACACATTATTTCCACTGACCTTCAAGCCCCGGCCGCAGCAATCAGAATCCTGCTCCGGGTACGGGTAACGAAGTATTTCGCGAGTGCAGCAGAATCTTGACGGGTACCTTTGAAATCCCTCGTCAGACAGGCTATATTTCAACTATTATTCCACGCGTCACACAACGTATTAATGATAACAGACAAAAACGAGATCCTTGATCACTGGCGACAGCGCTATCCGGAAAAATTCTCCGAGGAAAGAAGGATTTTTTCGAATATCAGGAAAGGTGACAAGATCTACATTGGCACGGCCTGCGGTGAGCCGCAGTATCTGGTCAAGGCGCTCGTTGACTACGTGGAAAAATATCCCAAGGCCCTGGCCGACACCGAACTGATGCAGGTATGGACTCTGGGGGTGGCACCGTGGAAGGACGAAAAATTCACCTACAACTTCCGCCACAATGCCTTTTTTATCGGCAACAGCACCCGTGAAAAGGTAAACACAGGATTTGCCGACTACACCCCGATCTTCCTGTCGCGCATCCCCCAGCTTCTGAAACGCAAGACAATCGAGATCAATGTGGCGCTCATCCAGGTCTCCATGCCCGACAAAAACGGCTACGTGAGCCTGGGCATCAGCGTGGATATCACCAAGGCCGCCATGGAGTCGGCCGGACTTGTAATCGCCCAGATCAACCCGAATATGCCGCGGGTACTTGGCGACACCTTCGTCCACCTGAAAAACATCGACTACCTCCTGTACAAGGAAGAAGAGCTGATCGAGTTCCAGCCGGAAGTGGCGGGACACATTGCCCAAAAGATCGGCAAGTATGTGGCGCGGATCATTGATGATGGCGATACCATCCAGCTCGGCTATGGCAGCATGCCCAACGCCATCATGGCCAACATCACGACCAAGAAAAATCTGGGCATCCACTCCGAGCTCCTGACCGATTCAATGGTGGAACTGATGAAGCAGGGCGTGGTCAACAACTTGAACAAGTCGATCGACAAGGGGAAAACCATCGCGGCATTTTGCATGGGTTCGCGTAAAACCTATGATTTTATCGATGACAACCCTGGGGTGGAGTTCAAGGAAGTGAGCTATACCAACAATCCGCTGGTGATCGCCGAAATCGAGAACATGACCGCCATCAACGCGGCGTTGCAGGTGGACCTGACCGGGCAGTCCACATCCGAGTCCATCGGCAGCATGTTTTACAGTGGAATCGGCGGGCATGCCGATTTCATGCGGGGCGCCAATCTGTCGCCCAACGGCAAGACCATTCTGGTGATGCAGTCAACCGCCAGGGACGGCGAAGTTTCCCGGATCGTGCCCTTCCTGGACAGCGGCGCAGGGGTCACCCTGAACCGCGGCGACATCAACTACATCGTGACAGAGTACGGCGTGGCCTATCTGCACGGTAAAAACATCCGGGAGCGGGCCATGGACATCATCTCCATTGCCCATCCCAAGTTCCGGGCCGAACTGATCGAACGTGCCAAGAAATTCAACCTCATCTACAAAGACCAGGCCTACATCCCCGGTAAGCGCGGGGAGTATCCCGAACACCTGGAAACCACCAGGGAAAGTTCAACAGGACAACTGCTGAATTTCCGGCCGGTCCGTATCAACGACGAACCGCTGATCAAGGACTTCTTCTACTCGCTATCCGACCAGAGCTTCCAGCGCCGTTTCATGTCCTCACACGTGGACATGCCGCACTCCAAGCGCCAGGATTTCGTGGTGATCGACTACACCAAAGAGATTACCATGCTGGCCACTATTGATGTGAACGGCAAGGAGCGCGTTGTGGGAATGGGGCAGATTTTCAAAAATCCCGATGGAAAAATGGGCGAAGTGTCCTTCGCCGTCCGCGATGACTACCACAATCGCGACATTGCCACCGAAATGCTGAATTACCTCACGGAAATTGCGGTCAGTGATGACATGGAAGGCTTTACCGCCGAAGTACTGGTGGAAAACAAACCCATGCTTCGGGTCTTTGAAAAGATGGGATTCGATCTTGAAAAAACCATCGAAGATGGAGTCTATGAAATAGTAATGAGATTTGGTGATTGGAAAAATGAGCAATAACTATCAACGTTTGTTTGAACCTGAATCGGTTGCCATTATCGGCGCGTCCCACGAGCCGAAAAAAATAGGGCACACGATACTGAACAACCTCTTGAAGGGGGGATACAAAGGGAAAATATATCCTGTGAACCCTTCCGGAGGTGAAATTCTCGGACAAAAAGTCTACAAGTCCGTGCTGGACATCAAGGGCGATGTCGACGTCGTCTCCCTTGCCATACCGGCCAAATTCTGTGTGGATGCGGTCAGGGAATGCGCAAAGAAGGGCGTCAAATTCATCCAGATCATAAGTTCCGGCTTTTCCGAAGTCGGCAACGACAAGGAAGAGAAGGAGATCGTCCGTATCGCCGAAGAATCCGGGATGCGCATACTGGGTCCGAATACCTTCGGGATGTATTCCGCGGAGGTTTCCATGAACCTGACCTTCTCGGCAACGCCGATCAAAGAAGGCGGTGTGGCCATCCTCACGCAGAGCGGAGCGCTCGGAATTGCGATGATCGGTCGCACCGGCGTGGAAAATATGGGTCTGTCGGCAATCGTATCCACCGGAAACAAATCGGATCTGGACGAGACTGCTCTTCTTGAGTATCTGGAGGACCATGACCGTACCCGCGTGGTGCTGATGTATATTGAAGGAATCAAGAACGGTGAAAAGCTGATACCGGCCCTCAAGCGGATTGCCACGAAGAAACCGCTGATCGTGATCAAGTCGGGCCGGTCGAAGCGGGGCGCCCAGGCGGCCGCTTCCCATACCGGATCGCTGGCGGGATCGGATGCCATTTTCGACGCCGTCATGAAGCAGTGCGGCGCCCTGCGTGCCGAGAGTCTGGAAGAGGCGTTCAACTGGTGCCGGTTCCTGTCGTTCGCTCCCGAGCCGCTCGACAAGCGCACCGTGATCGTCACTAACGGCGGCGGCATCGGGGTACTGGCCACGGACGCCTGCGAAAAGCACAATATCGATCTGTTCGATGATCAGAAGGTGCTCAGGGAGGCGTTTGAAAAAGCCACGCCATCGTTCGGATCCACCAGGAACCCGATTGACATCACGGGCGGCGCCCTGGCCGAAGACTATCTGGCCGCACTCAACGCTCCGGTGGACTGCGAGCATATCGATTCCACAATCACTCTCTATTGCGAAACAGCCACGTTCGACTCGGAGAACCTGATACCGATGGTGCGGAAGTCTTACGACCGTCACCATGAGGTATCCAAGCCGGTAACGTATGCCATTGTGGGCGGGGAGGCGGTGGAGGACGCCATTCAGGAACTCAGCAGACAGAACCTGCCGGTCTTCCGTGACGTGGAGCCGGCGGTGTCATGCATGGGAGCGCTGTATCGCTACAGCGATTTCAAGAACAGGCACATTCCGGAGTTCGAGGGGTCGGATATTGATATCGATGCCATCAACGCCATTATCGACAAGGCCGTGGATGACGAACGCAACTTCCTGCTGGCCGATGAGGCCCAGGATGTGATGCGCGCATCGGGAATCACCATGCCGAAGAGCATCATCGCCAAAAACCTGTCGGCTGCCGTGGATGCGGCCGAGGAGATCGGCTATCCTGTGGTGATGAAGGTCGTCTCGCGCGACATCATCCACAAGAGCGATGCCGGGGGACTGGCCCTCGACCTGCTGGACAAACAGGAGGTCATCGACGCCTACGAAGCGATTATGAACAACTGCCGGGATTACGACCCCGACGCCCATATTACGGGTATTGAGGTGACCGAGATGGTGACTTCCGGACTTGAAATGGTGCTTGGCGCCATTCGCGATGCCTCATTTGGTCCGGTCGTGATGTGCGGCCTGGGCGGCATCTATGTGGAGGTGATGAAAGATGTCGCCTTCCGCTCTTTCCCGCTCAACGAGGAAGAGGCTCGCCGCATGCTCCAGGAGATCAAATCGTACCCGCTGCTGCTTGGTGTGCGGGGAGAAGAGAAAAAGGATATTGACGGAGTGATCGATTCCCTGCTCAAAGTGGGGACCATTCTCAACAGGTGCGACCGCATCTCGGACATAGAGATCAATCCGATTGTTGTTTACAGTGAAAAAACAGGCCTCAAGGCCCTTGACGTCAGAATTTTGTTACAACATACCAAGGAGGAGAAATAATGAAAAGCGCAGTAATTGCATCCATCCGCGAAGGTTCCGGGAAAACATCGGTGGTAGTGGGCATCATGGCTGCCATCAAGGACAAATACGGATATGCCAAACCGATCGGCGACCGGCTCATTTACAAGCGGAAAAGAAACCGTGATTATGATTCAAACCTGGTCACGGATCTGTTTCAGCTGACTGAAACGGCGGAAAGCATCACCCTTGGTTTTGACCATTCCAAGCTTCGCTACATGTATGACGACGAAAGCATAAAAAAAGCGGTGGTTGATCTGGTTGAAACAGCCGGAAAAGGGCGCGAAGGGGTGTTCATCGAAGCCGGAAAGGATATCTTCTATGGCGCTTCGATCAAGCTGGATCCCCTTTCGCTGGCCCGCCACACCGGGTCCTCGCTTATCCTGATTGTCAGCGGCGACAGCGAAGCGGTGATCGATGACCTGGCCTTTGCCCGCCGGAACATGGACCTGGAAGGCATCCCGAACTGCTCGGTGATCATCAACAAGGTACATGACATCGATGAGTTCGAGGATCTGTACCTGAACGAGATCAATGAGCTCGGTTTCGAGATCCTGGGCTTGCTTCCCTACAAGGAGCGGCTCACCAAATTCACGGTCAGCTACCTGGCGCAGCGTTTCTATGCCAAAATTGTGGCCGGCGAGGGCGGGCTCAGCAACACGGTGAAGAACGTATTTGTCGGGGCCATGTCCACCGATGAAATCCTGCGAAATCCGCTTTTCAACAAGGAGAACAAATTCCTGATCACCAGTGGAGACCGCACCGACATGATTCTGGCCGCCCTGGAAGGCGATACTTCCGGCATCCTGTTGACCAACAACATCCTGCCGCCATCCAACATCATCTCCAAGGCAAACGAGCGGAACATCCCCTTGCTGCTGGTTTCGATGGATACGTACAACGCCTCCGCGAAATTCGGCCACATGGAAACCCTGCTGACCAAGGACAATGAGGATACCTTTCGGATGCTGTCACAAATGGCCGAAAAATATCTCAAGCTGGATCGGATTTTCGGGTGACAGAATCATGGAATGTTACGCGTTTCATAGCTGTTTGTCCCTGTACCGTTCAGGAAAGCAGCAGCCGGTACCATTATCCGGCATGCAAACCCGGCACGGGCGGTGTCTCTATCATTGATCAGTAAGCGAACAACATATTCAACGGAAAGGGCCGTCCCGAATGTCCCGTCCGGCGAAGTTGCTGTAACTCCGTAATACCAGTCACTTTTTTACCCGAAATCACGATGACTCTATTTGACAGAGAACCCTTTGCGTCACGGCACAACGGGCCTTCGGAAGATGAAATTGCTGCCATGCTCCAGGCCATAGGATGCACATCGCTGGACCAGCTGATCGACCAGGCCATACCTGCATCCATCCGGCTGGACAAGCCGCTGGATCTTCCCGAACCGCTTAGCGAATACCATTTCATAAAAGAGTTTCGCAATATTGCCACCCGCAACAAGATCTTCAGGAACTACATCGGAATGGGCTATTACGAGACGGTTACGCCGGCGGTGATTCAGCGTAATATCCTGGAAAATCCCGGCTGGTACACCGCTTACACACCTTACCAGGCCGAAATATCACAGGGCCGGCTTGAGGCGCTCATCAATTTCCAGACCATGG
>SKNL01000229.1 GCA_007120555.1 Balneolales bacterium | reverse complement strand
TCCTCGCCGGCACCCGCATCGACGACCTGGAAACCAACGTATTCCGCGTATCCTCCCGCATCAACTCAACATGGGGAGGAAATCTGGTGGATATGGTCCGCTTTTCACGCTACCTCGAGATCATTGAGGAGGACAAGCTGGTCGAAAACGCCGAAAGAACCGGTGCTTACCTGTTGGAAAAGATCCATGAGCTGGTGGAAGCGTTTGACGGAATCCATAGCGCACGCGGCAAGGGGCTGATGTGCTCCTTTGATTTTACCGATCCCGGCAAACGTCATCTGTTCCTGAAGGCAACGCACAAAAACGGGATGCTGATGCTGCCGTGCGGAACACACGCGGTACGTTTCCGTCCGCCGCTGATCGTCCAGAAAGAGCATGTGGATGAGGGCATCGACATTGCACGGAGATCCTTCAAGGAGGTTATGTAAGCCGTAATCAGGCAGACGGGACTTCAATGGCCGGCCCCGCTAGATCATCTGGTGGGAATCCGGCTGGATGACCAACTCGTTGAGCACGGCGGGCGGCGGCTGGGTCACGGCATAGTACACGGCCTTGGCGACTTCTTCCGGTGACAGCATTTTGTCGGCCTGGACTTTCATGTCCACGTCCGCGTTTTCCCAGAACTCCGTGGCCACCCCGCCCAGGTACAGCAGCGAAAAGCCGATATTGTGGCGGCGCGTCTCTTCCACCAGCGCCTTGGTGAACCCTGTCACGGCAAATTTGGAAGCGGAATAGACCGACGAATTGCGCATGGCATGCTTGCCGAGGATTCCCGGGAGCATGACCACCTTGCCGGATTTCTCCGAGATCATATGCCGCAGCACGGCCTGGGTAACAAGAATGGTGCCAAAGGCATTGACATCCAGCACGTTTTTGGCTTTCTCCGGATCCACATCCATGATACCCCGGATCATTCCGGTACCGAAGGCATTTACGAGCACATCGATTCGGCCCAACTCCTTGATCACCGTATCGGTCATCTTATAGACGGACGACACATCGGTCACATCCAGGTCAACGGCCCAGGCCTCTCCGCCCGATTCGTTGATTTCTGCGGCAATGGCGTCGGCTTTTTCACGGTTGCGCGCAGCCAGGACTATTTTTGCTCCGGCCTTGGCAAGCAGGCGGGCCGTCGCGGATCCTATGCCGCCGGTTCCGCCTGCAATGAGTACTACTTTTTCCAGCATCTGTCAAATGATTTGGTGTGGATACATATGAGCGACAAGCACCGTGTTTTCTTTAACGGCCGTATTTCTTTTTACGACCATGTTTTCCACTATGGATGCGCTTGCCGTTTGTTTTGTACCACGTTCCAACACAAGCAGTACCCTGCGGGTTCCCGGGCCTGCGCGCCAACTCACCACACCACACCGGTCAGCATGTCGACTATACCACACCACACCGCTCTGCATGGCGGTTGCATCAGACCAGACCTTTTTGCCGACTGGTAATAATATCATACCGCCTGTGTCTGCGAGAGGGCATCGGGAAGCACGCCTTCGTAAATCTCACGCAAGGCCTCCACCCGGATCTCGGCAAAGTCCTCCACGATCAGGTACTTGCCCGCGACGGTTCCGAGATGGGTGGCGGGGATATCCGACCCGGCCAGCGACTCGCGCACCTGATCCATGTTTTCGGGGGCGACGGTCAGCAAGATTCCGGACTGTGCTTCACTGAACAGTTGCTCGGTCGTACTCTGACCCGGAAGGTCGAGGGACACACGGGCTCCCAGACCGGAGAAGATCGCTTTTTCCATGAGGGCCACGGCGAGTCCGCCATCCGACAGGTCGTGGGCGGATGCGATCCATCCCTTACGGATCAGATCCAGAATGGCTGTCTGGAGATTGAATTCAAATTCCAGGTCAAGATCGGGGGCATCACCTGCCGTGATCCCGTGAATGAAAGCCAGATACTCACTTCCGTCGATACCGATCCTGGGCGCTCCCACATAGAGTATCTCGTCGCCTTCGGCACGGAACCCGGCCCGCATCGTGTGTTTTTCATAATCTTCGATGAGCCCAAGCATGCCAATGACCGGCGTCGGGAATACCGCGCCGTGCGGATTCTCGTTGTAAAAGCTCACGTTGCCGCCGGTGACCGGCGTGCCGAACATCTCACAGGCATCGCCCATGCCGCCGACGGCCTCCTTGAACGTCCAATAGACTTCCGGCTTGTAGGGATTGCCGAAATTGAGGCAATTCGTGATGGCCATGGGGCGTGCACCCGAACAGACCACGTTGCGCGCCGCTTCGGCCACCGCAATCTGTCCCCCTTTGCGCGGATTCAGGTAGACGTAACGGCCGTTGCAGTCGGTCGCCATCGCCAGCGCCTTTTTCGTGCCCTTGATGCGCACCACTCCGGCATCGGATGGACCCGGTCCGGTGACCGTGTTGGTCCGGACCATATGATCATACTGCTCGTAGACCCATCGCTTGGATGCGATATTCGGCGACTCCAGCAGTCTGAGCATGATGCCCTCGACATCCTCGATATCGATATAGGGCGAAAGGTCGGTCGTCGCGGTCTTTTCCAGGTACTCCGGTTTTTGTGTTTCGCGGATGTAGACGGGGGCGCCGCCGCCCAGCACGAGCGAGTCCGCGGGGATGTCCGCCTTCACGGTGCCGTTCCGCAGATAGGTCACCCGGCCCGTATCCACCACTTCACCGATCACCACCGCGTTCAGGTCCCATTTGCCGAACACATCGACAATCTCCTGTTCACGTCCTTTTTCCGCAACGATCAGCATCCGCTCCTGGCTTTCGGAGAGCAGGATCTCATAGGCGCTCATGTCCTCCTCGCGCAGCGGAACCTTGTCCAGGTCCAGCCGCATGCCGGTGCCGCTCTTTGCGCTCATCTCGGAGCTGGAGCAGCTGATGCCTGCCGCACCCATATCCTGGATGCCGACCACGGCGCCTGTTTTGAGCGCCTCAAGCGTCGCCTCCAGCAGCAGCTTTTCGGTGAACGGGTCGCCCACCTGCACGCTCGGGCGTTTGGCTTCGCTGGCCTCGCTGATCTCTTCGGAGGCAAAGGTGGCCCCGTGGATGCCATCGCGGCCCGTCGACGCGCCGACGATGATCACCGGATTGCCAACACCCTCGGCAATGGCCGAGGCCGTATCACCCTGCTTCACGATACCGACACTCATGGCATTGACCAGCGGATTGCCCTCGTAACTTTTGTCGAAGTACACCTCGCCGCCAACCGTAGGCACCCCGAAAGAGTTGCCGTAATCCGCAATCCCGCGCACAACCCCATCCACCAGATAACGGACCCGCGGCTCGCTCATGGAGCCGAAGCGCAGCGAGTTCAGCGAGGCGATCGGACGTGCGCCCATGGTGAAAATATCACGGTGGATGCCACCAACACCGGTGGCCGCACCCTGGTACGGCTCCACGGCTGACGGGTGGTTGTGGCTCTCGATCTTGAACGCACAGGCCAGGCCGTCGCCGATATCCACCAGTCCCGCATTCTCCTCCCCGGCGCTGACCAGCAACGTCCGTCCGCTGCGCGGCAGGGTTTTCAGCACGGCGATGGAATTTTTGTAGGAGCAGTGCTCACTCCACATGACCGAGTAGACCCCAAGCTCGGTAAACGTTGGAGTACGGCCAAGATATTCGCAAACCTTGTCAAATTCTTCGTCGGTGAGGCCGTGCTCCCTGGCCAGTTCAAGTGTCACTTCTGGTTCGGAAAGGTGCTGTTGGGACATCATGTGATGGGTGGATCAGGTTAGGTTTTTTTGCGGTTCAGATGCTGTTGAACAAGATTCGGGTGGATGCGGATGGATGCGTCAGGCCATCCGAACGGCCGTCGGACGGTCGGTTTTTATTCACGTTGCGGTACCGCCAGCGCCCTGAGAAGCTCTGCATATCCGGAAAAAACGAGATCTGCCAGATCTTTATCCGGGTCCAGCTCTGCCGGATGGAACCAGGCCGTCTTCCAGCCGCTGCGGGAACCGCCTTCGATATCGGACGAATACGAGTCTCCGACATAGAGCAGATCAGCCGGATCAAATCCGGATTTTTCGGCAGCAAACGCAAATATGCGGGGATCAGGTTTCAGGTATCCCGCTTCTTCGGAAATGATCAGATGGCGGGTGTAGCGGTTAAGGGAAAAATACTCAAACTTTTTCTTTTGGACGAAGATAAAACCGTTGGTCATGATCCCGACGGGATAGTGCTCCGATATCTGTATCAGGGCCTCCCGGGCATCAGGTATCCAGTCCCAGTGGCGGGAATAGCAATCCATGTAAACCTGATCCACTTCACGCCAATCCAAAGAGCCAACCCCGAGCTCCCGGAAGGTCTGTTCGAACCGCAGGCGGCGCAACTCGGACTGGGTGACTTCGTTCTTGCGATAGGCATCCCACAGCCGGTAATTGGATGCCGCATACTCTCTGGCAAACACCAGTGGTTCCACCTGATGAAGTTCGGGATACTGCGTCCATACATCCACCAGGGCCCGTTCCTGGGCTTTTCGGTGGTCGATCAGCGTGTCATCCAGGTCAAAAAATACGCATTGTATCTTGCGAAAATCAGGTCTGGCAGGCTGCGATTGGGAGTCCATAGTGCGGATGGTTGTGGCGAAAAGCTAAAAATAAGAGGTTGCGCAACCTTTCCATAATGAAAAATGCAATATTCTGCTGCTGCATCTTGCTATTTAGCAGGCATGATGGAAATCCATGCGGTAATAAACTATCTTGTTGGTTTTGACTGAAGTTAACAGCTATACGATCCACCCAAATAAATCTACCGAAATAAACCTGTCCTATGGCACGAACTCCATCCAACATGCTTGAACTGGGCACCAAAGCCCCTGATTTTTCGCTTCCTGATCCCCACGGCAACGTATTCAACCGCGACCAGGTCGCCGGTGAACACGGCCTGCTGGTCGTATTCTACTGCAACCATTGCCCCTTCGTGAAGCACATCCGGGATCGATTCGTGGAAGTTTCTTCCGAATACATCGAAAAGGGTATCGGGGTGGTGGCCATCAACTCCAACGATGTGGAAAACTATCCGGATGACGCACCGGACAAGATGGCCGAAGAAAGCGAACGTTACGGCTACCGCTTTCCCTATCTGTTCGATGAGACCCAGGAAGTGGCCCGCGCTTACGACGCCGCCTGCACTCCTGATTTCTTCCTGTTCGACAAAAATCTTTCGCTGGTGTACCGCGGGCAGTTCGACGACAGCCGACCCGGAAACGACGAACCGGTTACCGGAGCCGACCTGAAAACCGCGATGGATGCACTAATCAAGGGCGAAAAACCCTCTGAAGACCAGAAACCTTCTATCGGCTGCAACATCAAATGGAAACAACAGGCATGAGGAACGTGATATGACCAGAATTGCAGGGGGCCCTGCGGCAGGGAACCATTTTGCAGGAGAACATTTTACAGGGACAGCACATTCAGGGCACTTGGCGAAAAGCCGGCTTCCGGCATCCGACAGCCGGATAACCGCAAACGTTTCTTCGATTGGAGCGCTTAACCATGTCACAGCACTGATACTGCTGATCGCTGTGATCATTTCCGGGATCATGTCCGGCGGTTTCCTCGCGTCCGCGTATGCCCAGGACAACCATGAATCCCAGTCGGGCTGGGTCGAGATCACCAAAGATTTTGAACTGCCCGAGGGCATCCGTCTGTTCAACAATGACACCCGCAAGGCGTGGTATCTTGAACTGGACATGGCCAATGAGGAGTACATCCTCCATCCCTACATCTCCTCAAGCAAGGGTCTCCCCGCTTTCTCCAGGGAAGTGGGCTCCATTGCAGCCATCAACGGCGGCTATTTTTCCGGCAGTACGTCGCTGTCCACCATCGTCTATCCCGGCGGTGACATCAAATCGCAGAACCCGTCCATTCTCAGCCGTACGGTGGATGGTGTCTCCCAAAATTACCATATCTCGCGCGGACATTTCGGCGTGAACACCGACCGCAGCATGACTGTGGACTGGATCTACCATTTCGGCGCAACCATCAATGATCTTTACCGGCTGGAACAGGCCATCCCCAACGAGCGGGGCACACCCGCCCCGGCCCCCGGCCGCGACGACGGCAGACCGTTCGAGGACCTCCTGGTCGGCATCGGGGGCGGACCTGTCCTGATCAAGGACGGCCAGATCAACATCACCTTTACCGAAGAGCTCATCTGGGGCGGCGTCGGGGAATTCGATGAGCGTCGCGCCCGCACCGCGGTTTGCTATACCGAAGACGATCGCGCCCTGCTTTTTGTGGCCAACGAGACTCCGGGCATGCCTTTTGATGTACTGGCCGATGTGCTATTCGACCTGGGGTGCCATGAAGCGCTGAACCTGGACGGCGGCGGATCTACCCATATGACCGTCGGCGACCAGCTGGTCAACTATCAATTCGTCAACCGGAACATCCCGACCATCCTGGCCATTGTCCCCGCCGACTCGCTGAAGCTGCCCCGAGAACTCCTGGAAGAGGTGATCCTGGACACCGAAATGGATGAGGTGACGGTGACCGACGGCTGGTTCGAGACGGCGAATCCCGGTTTTTACGGTGAATCCCCTTCGCTCGTGGTCCCCGCCGGCGACGGCAGCGAGACCGTGACCTACCTTCCGGACCTGGAACCGGGACACGAATACACGGTGGCGGGATGGTGGGTGGCCTCGTTCAACCGCACCAAAAACACCCCGTATATCGTGCATCACCTCAACGGTATGGATACCGTGCGGGTGGATCAGTCCACCGACGGATCCCGCTGGGTGGATATCGGCACCTGGTATTTCAGCGGCACGGAAGACGACAAGGTGATCATCACCAACGACGCGTCCGGTACGGCTTCGCCAAGCTACGCCGTTGCCGATGCCGTTCGTTTCGGCATGACCGGTAATGCCACCGTGACCTCTATTGATGACATCAGTCCCGGGCAGCATGGAGGCGAAGTGCCGGATCAGATCCGGCTGGGACAAAACTATCCCAACCCGTTCAATCCGGTCACCGTAATCCCGTTTGTCCTGCCGGAGGCCTCGCATGT
>SKNL01000080.1 GCA_007120555.1 Balneolales bacterium | reverse complement strand
TAAGATCTTACGACCAGGTGGATCAGAAAGTCATAAAATGGATGGCACGAAACGGTATCCTGCTGCTTCGAATCAGCATTGGACTAATCTTCATCTGGTTCGGGGCGCTGAAGTTTTTCCCGGGTGCCAGTCCGGCAGAGGACCTGGCCGGCACATCCATTGAAGTACTGAGCTTTGGACTCGTATCTGCACAAACAGGGTTGCCCATCCTGGCCGCATGGGAATGCCTCATCGGCATCGGCATGTTCTTCTTCCGGTTCATGCGGGTCACCATACTGCTTCTCTATGTGCAGATGCTTGGCACGTTTTCCCCGGTAGTGCTCATGCCGGATGTGGTGTTTGAATCCATTCCACTGGTATTGACTATCGAGGGCCAGTACATCGTAAAAAATGTAGTGGTGATTGCCTCGGCACTTGTGATTGGCGCTACGGTCAGGGGCGGCCAGCTGAAAGCGAATACCGGGTAACCGCACAACCCGATCGTGTACTGGTCCGGTGCCGACATTTCCTCCACCTGAGCGATGGCGTCATCCAGTTTTTCAATGATGGTGTCGGGGTAGCGTTGATCCTCTTCTCCTGTGCAGTGCAATATATACAAATGGGAATGATTGCGGCTGCATAACTCCCAAATCGTCCTGTCATATCTTCTTCTTAATAATCTGCTGCTGCTACTGCATATGATAGAAATTTTGACTATATAATGCTTACGTATAAACGTAGTATAAATAAAATCCAAAGCGACCTGCCATGAAATACACGATATCTGAAAAATACAACTGTGTTATCATTGCGCCGAAAGGCAAGATTCTGGGTGGACCGGATGCCGAGATCTTCAGAAACGATCTGCAAAAACTGATTGACGAAGACAAGAAAAACGTCATCTTTGACCTGGCAAAGGTTCATTTCATGAACTCGTCTGGTATTGGTATCCTGATCGGCGGATTCAAAACCATGAGAGCCAATGGCGGTGATATCAAGCTCTGCAATGCCGACAAGCGCATCACCAGCCTGCTCATGGTTTCGCATCTGAATACCGTTTTCGATACACATCCTGACCTGGATTCGGCCATCAAGGCATATGGTAATGGATAATCATCATCGCCGGCATCTGTGACCACCACACTTACACATGAACCGAACATGACAGCCTCCGGCTGACACACAGGAGCATGATCAAATCCTGCCATGTGAATTCATTCTGACATTATGAATCGAAATTGATTTAAACAGATGAAATCTTTCCATGAATGATTTCGAATTGAAATACCGCCAGTATGAGGCGGAAAACAGAAGGTTAAAAAAGGCTGTCGGCGAACTATCTATTCTGAACGATCTGGCAATTGCCATAAGCGGCAGCCTGGACAGTGAAAAAATCGTACGGGCCATCATATCCCGGTCCATAAGGGCAATCGGGGCGGAACAGGGTGACATCACCATGGTTGTTGAGGATAAACAGAACCCGACCCGGACCCTCGTTCGAAGCATGATCAGTTCGAGCAACCACTCCCCGCTGCACCTCAACCAAAATCTGCTGGGATGGATGCAGATCAACAAAAAGCCGCTTCTTATCAATGACCCCGGAACCGATGAACGTTTCCGAAATGTAAAATGGGATGAGTCCGTGCGTTCCCTGCTGTGCGCTCCACTTATGGCCAAATCAAAGCTCACGGGGATCCTTACTGTTTACAATAAAAAGGGGGATGGTCTGTTTGATGAGTCAGACCAAAGGCTGCTATCCATCATCGCTGCCCAATCTGCCCAGGTGGTTGAAAACGCCCGGCTGTACCAGGAGGAGCAGGCTTACCAGGAGTCACTGCGGGAAATGAAAATGGCCTCCGGCATACAGAAAAAGATGCTGCCATCCTCACCGCCCGAAATTGGTGGTTACGCCATTGATGGAAGAAATCTGACGGCTCAATCTGTCGGCGGCGACTATTACGATTACATCCAGATGGACGATAGCAAATGGCTGGTCTGCCTTGCAGATATCAGCGGCAAAGGCATGTCGGCAGCACTGCTGATGTCAAACCTTCAGGCCATTTTGCGCGGACACGTGCTGCACCTGAATTCGCCTTCGGAAATTCTGAAGCACGCCAATATCCAGCTGTACCGAAGCACACATGCCGAGAAGTTTGCCACCGTGTTTCTCGGAATGGTCAACACAAAAACCAACACGCTGCAGTTTTCCAGTGCCGGCCATGAATATCCTTTTCTGATGAGCTTGGATGGACGTTCCCGGCGGCTGATTGCAAACGGGCTGCCTCTGGGCATCTTCGACATGTGTGAATACGAAGATGCAACCATAGAACTGAAACCTGGCGACTCTTTATTTGTGTATTCCGACGGTATAACCGAATCGATGAACCAGGCCGAAGTGGAATTCGGGGAAGAACGATTGGCAGAAGAACTCGTATCGGCCGGCGCCGATCGCTGCGAACCGGCAAAGCTGATCGACATAATTTTCAATGCATGCTTTGCTTACAGTGACAATCAGCAGCTCTTTGATGATATGACTGCGCTGGTGCTTTCCAGAAATCCATAATTGAAATGGAGGCCTCATGTTTCTGAGAATTGTCAAGGCAGGCATCCGGCGTGATAAAGGCCCGGCACTGGAATCGGTTTACCGGGATGTTCTGATGCCGGAACTTGAAAAAACCGATGGCTGCCTGTTTGCAGGGCTGCTCCAGGGCGTCGACAGCTCTCAGCACTACGCTTCACTGACCCTGTGGGAGTCGGCCGGACAGATTCGTGACTATAATGAATCCGGTTCCTTTGAGAGAAACATGGCGCATATCCGTTCATTCCTGGAAGAAACATCGGAATGGTCAATTCAACTGTCCGATGAGGATACGATAGAATACGTCCCGGTAAAACAGGATCCGGTCATTAAAAGCTATCCTGTAGACTCCGGCGGGTCAAATCTGCCCGACTACCTGGAAGGAAACCGGCGGTTCATGAGGATGCTTTCACTGAAAATAAAGCCCGGACAGGAAGAGGAGTTCAAGCGAATCTACAGAAATGACATTCAAACCACTCTGAAAAAAACTTCGGGCTGCCGTTTCTCGGTTTTAATTGACAACACAGTAAAGGAAAGAGAATTTCTCTCCCTTTCCATCTGGGATGATCCCGAATCGGTTAAGCTGTACGAGGAACAGGGCGAGTTCATCAACCTTCTGAAAAAAATCAGGCATACGCTGACCGAACTGTACCAACGGAAAATGGCATTGGACGACAAATCAAAATCACGGTTCTCTGTAACCAGTGAGGATGCTGAGATCAGCAAGTTTACACTGGTTGCGGGCAAAACATTCAGATAGAATAATCCAGGCCATGATCGGATCCACTGTATCACATTACAAAATCATCAGCAAGCTCGGCGAAGGCGGAATGGGGGTGGTTTATAAAGCTCAGGATACCAAACTCGACCGCATTGTTGCCCTCAAGTTTCTGCCCGATCACTCATCTGCCACAACCGAAATCCATGAGCGGTTTCTCCAGGAAGCGCGCTCCGTCGCAAGACTCAATCACGTAAATATCTGCCAGATATACGCTATCGAAGAGGAGAAGGATAGTGCCATCGAAGGCAAAGGTGGCGGCCGGCAATTCATTGTAATTGAATATGTTGACGGGGTCACGCTGAGCCAGAAAATCAAAGAGGGATCCGGCGCCCCGGATCATTCATCATCTGATGGATCCGTCCTGACATCATCGCAGAGCCCGGAAGGTCGCATCACCCGATTCACAACGATACTTAATTATGCCGTCCAGATTGCAAAGGGACTTCAGGCTGCTCATGAAAAAGGGATCGTTCACCGGGATATAAAGTCAGGAAACATCATGGTCACGGAATCCGGTGAAGTCAAAATTCTGGATTTCGGATTGGCAAAAATGTCGGGTGTGGCCCAGGTGACAAAGACCGGATCAACACTCGGAACAATTTCGTACATGTCACCGGAACAGGTCCGCGGTGAGCCTGCAGATGAAAGATCGGACATTTGGGCAACCGGTATAGTCTTCTATGAAATGCTTACTGGCCGGCTGCCTTTTAAAGGAGAGTACGAGTATTCCATCATCTATTCCATTGTCAACACAGACCCTGCTCCGGTTGCAAGCCTGAACGACCAGGTCCCGCAGGTAATGGAGCGGATTGTCCATCGATGCATGGCCAAAGATCCTGCCGACAGGTATCCGTCGGCTGCCGAGCTGCTGCAGGACCTCCGGAAAGCTTCACATACGTTTCTTACCGGTGAAACAGCAACGGTTGATGCCACAGGTAGTCGTACCACTGGCAGTCGTGCCGCAGGTAGTAGCGCAGCAGACAATACCACAACAGGCCATTCCACAGACAATACCACAACAGGCCATTTCACGGCCGGCCGTACTTTGCAATGGATCCATAAAAAGCGCCCTGTTGTCATCATGGCATCGGTCCTTCTGGCCGGTCTGGTTCTCCTTGCTTATTTCGCCATCCCGGACCGGCACGCCATGCAGACCGGATTCACATCCGCTTCTGACAGCGAATCCATTCATCTCATAGTACTTCCATTTACAAATATTGGCAATGATGCCTCCAGGCAGGTTTTCAGTGATGGACTTGTTGAGACCATCACCAGCAACCTGACGCAGATGGAGCAATTCCAGAAAGATCTCTGGGTTGTACCTGCGGGTGAAGTTCGCAGTCATGAAGTCAGGAGTGCCGGACAGGCCCGGCAATATTTCGGAGTGAATTATGTGGTTGCAGGCAGTCTTCAGCCCATCGCAGACAGACTGCGGTTAACCATCAACCTGATCGACACAAAAAGTCTTCGTCAAATCAGCTCTTCTGTCATTGACGTGGATGCCCACGACGTACTGGCGCTGCATGACAAATCCGTTGAGCGCCTGATGTCCATGCTGGATCTGGAATTGAACCCGGATTCCAGGGACGTGATACAGGCAGGTAAAACCACCGTATCCGCTGCTTTCGAGCAGTATGTACAGGGACTTGGTTACTTGCAGCGCTATGAACGGTTGGCCAATATTGACAATGCTATTTCATCTTTTGAAGATGCCATAGCGCGTGATCCCCAATTTGCACTGGCATATTCCGGACTTGCCCAGGCTTTCTGGCGAAAATTCGAATATACCAATGAGCCGGTTTGGGTCGAAAAGGCCAAGAAAAACTCCAAAAACGCTGCTGATTTAGACAATAAGCTCGTTCAGGTCAATATCACCCTCGGAATGATCGACAATGGCACAGGTAATTATGATCAGGCTATTGCCCATTTCGGCAATGCCCTGTCTGCCGACCCTGTCAATGCGGAAGCATACCGCGGACTTGCTCAGGCATATGAAAATACGGGTGATTTTGAGCAGGCAGAGGCAACCTACCAGCGTGCTATTCGATTGAGGCCCGAATACTGGGCCGGTTATAATGCACTGGGTGCGTTTTACTTTCGCAATAATAAATACGAAAACGCGAAAGATCAGTTCCGACGGGTAATTGAGCTCACACCGGATAATTACCGCGGTTATATGAACCTTGGAAGCATGTACTATTTCACGGAAGAACTGGACGAAGCCCGGGCACTCTATGAACATTCGCTCCAACTTGAAAAAACATTTGGTGCCTCCTCAAATCTTGCAACCATATACTACGCCGAAGGACGATTCAAGGAATCTGCACGCTTGTACGAAACCGCTTTGGAGTTGCACGACGGCAGCTATGTGCTCTGGGGCAATCTGGCATCCGCCTATTATTGGACTCCGGATGAACGGGATAAAGCGGAAGCAACCTATCAGCGCGCCATTGAACTGGCAGGGAATCATAAAAAGATCAACCCGAATGACCCTGACCTTTTAATAAGTCTGGCCGGTTATCATGCCATGACAGGCAACGGACAAGAAGCAAGGCGATACATTAACAATGCGCTGGAAATCGCGCCTGACAACGCAGATGTGATGTTTCGTGCCGGTACGGCATTTGAACAGCTGGGCGAACGTGAAAATGCCCTTTACTGGCTGGGTAAAGCGATTGATAACGGTTATTCGCAATCGGAAATTAAAAACCAGCCAGAATTGCGTGAGCTGATAGCCGACAGTCAATTCGAAAATATGATACGGAATAGTGCTACGGAAAAATGACAGCAGAACAACAGAATACATGTTTCAATCTTATAAACGTAAACCAATGAGGATATCATGACCATAAAATCAGTCTTTATCAGTTTGATAGTACCAGCTGCACTGCTGCTTGCTGGTGGTTTAAGTGCTGATTCACTGAATCAGCAGCCGGTGGAGCAGCCGGAACAGGCACGGACCGAGCACAACGTTTTAATCAAACTCATTGATGATGAGTGGCGAGTTGTTCTGGCTGAGGACGAAAGCAGAAGCAATGTCATTGTACGAAGAGGTGACAGAATCAGATGGATTGTAGAAGGCTCCGATGCTTCGTTTCAATTCTCGGATGAAAAAGTGGTGGGACATAGCACCAGGACCGTCAGAGATGGAAGGCCTTTGGTGCTGGCAATAACGAATGAAGCCTCAAGCGGCTCCTATCCCTACTCGGTCTTCATTCATAAAGACCAGACGTTCGCCCGCGGACAATCACCGCCAAGAATCATCGTGCAATAAGCTGAAACAACCTTTTTCAGTACCTCCATCATCCCCGAGTCATGGCTCCGTATTCATGACTCCTGTACATACAAAAACAAAAAAAGGCCCGGCAATTAACTGAGTTTCAATTAACTGCCGAGCCTGATTGTGGAGGTGCCGGGAGTTGAACCCGGGTCCGAAGTGACGAACCAACAAGCTTCTACATGCTTAGTTATCCTATATGATCTCACCTGAAGGGTCGCCGGATAACAGGGCAATCTTCAGGCCAGGCCGGATAAGGTTTCGCGCATCGCCACCGACCGAGACGATACACTAGCTCACCATTATATGGCGCCCTCAGAGACCGTCGGCAAGCGGACGATCAAGAGGACGGGACAGCGCTGTTAGGCGGCCATCCGATACTGATAGTTGTCAGCATTTACATTTA
>SKNL01000162.1 GCA_007120555.1 Balneolales bacterium | reverse complement strand
TCCGACAGGCTTGATCACGGTCGCAGTGATGACGATGATGAAGATGATGACGACGGCGATCACGATGAAGATGACGGCAATCGTGAGGACGACGAATACGATGATGATAACGACGACGGCAAAGCCCGTCCACAATAATCCGCACCCTTCGGCATTCATAAGGATAAAACCGACACCACATTCAGGACAAGCACTGTGACTGACCGCACTTCAAAACCATCAGGCAAACGTCCGGGCAAAAGCGTCCGCAGACCGCAAGAATCCACATCCCGGGGGCATGAATCCACGTCCCGGGGGCAAAAACCCGGTTCCCGGACACAGAAATCCACTTCGCGGCCGCAGAAAGCGGACGCCTGGTCTGCAAGATCTCCTTCAGAATCAAAAGAGCAGGCTTCCCCGGGACGCAGGCCCGCATCACGAAGGCACGGGTCGGCCGGCCCTGCCGGAAAACGCAGAACATCCACAAGAAATGAGGGAGAACGCCGATATCCGTCCGGCCGGCGCCCCGAAGCAGCGGACGCATCCACCCGAAAGGACTCAGAGACCATACGCCTGAACAAATACATTGCCCATGCCGGCATCTGTTCCCGGCGCGATGCCGATATCTATATCACTGAGGGCAAGGTCCGCGTCAATGGAAAAGTGGTCACAGAGATGGGTTACCAGGTGCAGCCCGACGACCGCATCACCGTGAGCGGACAGAAGATCGAGCCCGAGCCGTTCGTCTATATCCTGATGAACAAACCGCGCGACACCATCACCACCACCAGTGATGAGAAAGGCCGCAAAACCGTTATGGATCTGGTGGAAGACGCCACTGGACAGCGGGTCTATCCGGTCGGACGGCTGGACCGCAACACCACCGGGCTGATCCTGCTTACCAATGACGGTGACCTGGCCAACCGGCTGATGCATCCCAGCTACAAGGTGCGGAAAGTGTACGATGTGGAAACCAACCGCATGCTTACCGATGAGGAGCTCGGGAAGATCCGGGCCGGCATCCCGCTGGAAGATGGCCCGGCAAAGGCCTACCGCGTTTCCCGGCATCCGCAATACCTGAACGTGGTGACCCTGAGCATGCACGAAGGCCGCAACCGAATTGTGCGGCGCATGATGGAGACGCTGGGAGTTGAAGTGCTCAGTCTTGACCGGGTTGGATACGGCCCGTTGCAGAAAAAAGGGCTGCGTGTCGGCCGCTGGCGCAATCTTCGCAAAACCGAGATCAACGAGCTGCGCAAGATGGTCCGGCTGCTTCCCATGGATCACCTGAGCAGAAGCTGAAATCCGTTGCGGCCATGCAAATCAGATCCGATATGCTGACGCCACCAATGTGCTGCCGGGCGGCAGGCAAGCCGCCTGGCAAGTCCCAAGGCAAGCCTCTGCTCAAGTCCCTGCCGGCATTGGTTCCTGCGCTGATAACCCTGACCCTCCTCTTTTTGCCGCTGCTGGCGGCCTCCGGCTATTCGGAAACGGCTTCAACATCCACCTTTCCGGGAGCGGCTCCGGAATACCCGGCCTCCTCTACAGTTCCGGGAGCGGCTCCGGAGTCCATGATCCCGCCTGCAGTCCAGCCGGCTGATCTGAGTACAATACCCTCGCTGCTGATGGATGACGATTTCATCCGCGATGCGCGTGCCGCTATCGAATACCTGTACAACCGGGACCTGGAGGCCTCCCTTGAAAAACTCTCGGAATGGCAGCGGGCTTACCCCGAACACCCGGTGTGGCCGCTCTGGAGAGCGCTTGATGTCTGGTGGCCCATTCTTATTGACCTCGAAAATACCACATATGACGAACGTTTTCTTATTGAAGCCGAAAAGGTTATAGATGTCTGCGAGGCAATCCTTGAATCGGATTCCAACCACATGGATGCGCTTGTTGTGCGTTCCGTCATAAACGGGCAGATTGCACGCTACTACTCCAATCGCTATCGCTGGTACCGCAGTTTTCTGCACGGCCGCAGGGCGCTACGCGATTTTTTCCGCATCGAGGAGGAACATCCGGATCTGCCGGACATACAATTCGGCCTGGGCATGTACCGCTATTTTACCGCGTTCCTTGTGGAAGAATATGCCATTGCCCGGACTCTCAGCTGGATGCTGCCCTCCGGCGATCGCCAGGAAGGCCTGGCGCGGCTGGCCGTGGCGGCTGACAGCAGTATTTTCGTGGAACCGGAAGCCACCTATTTCCTGGGACATATCTACCTTCACTTCGAGAAGGAACCCGACAAGGCGCTGGGATACCTGCGCGACCTGTATCACCGCTATCCGGATAACAGCTATTACCGCCGGCTCTACATCCGGTCGCTCTACCGGCTCAATCTTTCCAATGAGGCGCTTGCAGCCATCCATGAGAGCCTTGATCACCCGATGGACCCGGAATCTCACGAATCTCGGACGATGCGGGAAGATCTTTTTGCCATTCGCGGACTCATCCGATACTACCATCAGGCGGATTTCGAGGGAGCGAGGAACGATTTCCTCGAGGCCCTGGCCTCTGCGGAAAAACTGACTCCGTTTGCCGAACGAAGCAACCTGATCCTCTCGCTCTACTATTTGGGAGAGCTCAATATCCGTGAAGGAAACCGGGACCTGGCCCGTGTTTATTACAGCAGGGCCGCAACTCCCGACATCGATCATCCTTTTGTGAAAAAAGCACGCGAGGCCCTCAGGATCCACCGCCTGAACTGATTTTACAGCACTCCTACAGCAACAGACAATGAACGATCAAGGAACCAGCAGACAGATTCAAACCACCGGCAGTGATAAGGGAATTCTGCCGCCGGTGACTGTTGTGCAACGAAAGCGGCAGCGGACGATGCGGATCCGCGTCAAGGATGACGCCATCATCGTTTCCGGGCCGGCCAGCGTCTCAAAGCGCCGGCTGCTGCAATTCGCCGAGGAGAAACGCGCCTGGATCCGCAGCGCATGTCTGCGCAGACGGGAAAAAGTACAAAAGCTTGCGCAAAAAAGGGAGCAGGCGCAAGGCACCCTGCTTTTGCGGGGACACCGGGTCAATGTATACGATTTTCCCGTACCCGGTCTCCGTAAACCGACCCTTGAGGAACACGAGCACGCCATCGTTTACCGCTACAATCCACTTGATCATCTCCCCGGGGATGCGGTCCCTTCCGAAAATGCGGGGGGGATTCAGAACAGCCTCTTCACTCCACATCCCGGCACCGATCTTGTCCATGATTTTTACCTTTGCCTGGCAAAAAAAGAGCTTGCCGAAAAATTTCATTTCTGGTCGGAGCGGCTGCCGTTCACTCCCTCGCGGCTCTCCATACGGAATCAGCGGACCAAATGGGGAAGCTGCTCGTCAAGGGGCACCATTTCGCTGAACTGGCGGCTTGTCAAATGCCCGTCGGCCATCATGGACTATATCATCATCCACGAACTATGCCATCTGCGCCATTTCAACCACAGCAGGGCTTTCTGGGATACTGTCCGGCAGTATTACCCCGGGATCCGGGACGCAAAACAGTGGATCAGGAAAAATTCGGAAGAGATATTCGCCGATTTCTAAAGCCAGGCTGCAAGCTGCCAAACACACTCAAAAGCCGTTGACGTGACCGACTCCGTTTGTGACCTTCTTGTCCTGGTCAAAAACCAGCATACACTCCTTCGGGTCATCTATCCTAAGTGTGAAAAGCCGAGCCGGCGGCATGTTCAAAAAGATGATCTTCTCATCCGAACAACACCGGCGCACGAGCTGCTTTTCGAACCGGTTCCGGAAATGATTGAAGTTCACATACTTGTAGTATATGATATGCGAGCCCGGCTTGCAGAGTGAGAGCTTGTGCTTCCACATTCTCAGCGTCACCGAACTCGGCATCTGCTCATAGGGCAGGCTTGAAATGACAAAATCATATGTGCGTTGTGGCCGGAACTTCAGAAAATCATCATGATGAAGACGAACGTCACCGTTAAATCGGAACTTGCGATGGAGGATGTTGTAGAAATAGCTGTTAAGCTCCACCACGTCAAAGTGGTCTTCTTTCCTCAGATTGGGAAAGATATGTTCTGTAAAAGTCCCGGTTCCCGGCCCCAGTTCCAGAAGATCCAGCGGCTCCCTTTGACGTTTTTTAAGCTCATTGACCACTTGGCGCACCGCATCCCTCGCCAGATACCTGGAACTGGGCATTAACGCTCCTGTTTTTTTCCAGTCGCGGATAAAATGGATAATGTGTTGGTGTAGCAAGCGAAAAAGTGTCCGTTACTTGTTTCAACGTATACCGGATCTCAATCATGTACAGTTTGAAATAACTGCAGATATTCATGATAACAAATTCGCCGGTCACCTGCACGGACCTGTTACATCACCCTTAATACACAAATTTTATTATTTTATGGCAACCCACCACACCAACCGGTACATTTTCCATGACAAAAAAAGAAGAAAAGGAACGATTCGAATTTGAACATGCTTTAGGAAGATTGTCAGAGGTACTGAAAGAGCTTGAATCCGATGAGGTTCCTCTCGACAAAGCAATCGCCCTGTATGAGGAGGGCATGAACTTATCCAAAATGTGTTCAAAGAAACTGGAAGAAGCCGAGCTTCGCATCGAGCAGGTTACCAGAAAGGAAAAAGAGTAATGGAAAAAAAACTGGCGGTACCCGGCCCGCTTTTGGCCGCAATCAACAGCCCCGAAGATCTGAAAAAACTCTCCCCCGACGAACTTCCAAAAGCTTGTCAGGAACTGCGGGACTACATCATCGACATCGTATCCATACACGGTGGCCATTTCGGTGCCAGTCTGGGTGTGGTCGAACTCACAACGGCGCTCCACTATGTCTACAACACTCCTGATGACCTGCTCGTATGGGATGTCGGACATCAGGCATACGGACACAAAATCCTGACGGGACGGCGCGACAATTTCCACACCAACAGAAAGTATGAGGGGCTCTCCGGTTTTCCGAAACGCACGGAAAGTCCTTACGACACTTTCGGGGTGGGTCACTCCAGTACGTCCATTTCAGCGGGGCTCGGCATGTCGGTCGCCCGGGACCTCCTCAAAAAGAAACAACAGGTAGTGGCTGTCATCGGTGACGGCGCCATGACGGCCGGCCTCGCATTCGAGGGCCTGAACAACGCAGGGGTCCAGAACAGCGATATCCTCGTGATCCTGAACGACAACCGGATGTCCATTGACCCCAACGTCGGCGCGCTCAACGAATACCTGGCCGATATCACCACGTCCCAGACCTTCAATAAAATAAGGGACGACCTTTATGACATGCTCGGCTACTTCCGCGGGGCAGGCGACAAAATGCGGAAAATGGCCTCGCGTCTTGAAGCAGCGCTCACCAGCGCACTCACGCCCGGCTCCCTTTTCCGGTCGCTCGGTTTTAAATACTATGGTCCTGTGGATGGACACAACGTCAAAAACCTCACCCGCCAGCTGAGCGACCTGAAAAAGGTGGGCGGGCCCAAACTGCTCCACGTGGTGACCGTTAAGGGCAAGGGTTTCGCCCCGGCCGAACGCGACCAGGTGAAATGGCACGCATCCGGGAGCCCCTTCGACAAGGTAACCGGCAACTCCCTCGCTGTTAAAACGGATATCAATCCCATCCCCAAGTACCAGGACGTTTTTGCAAATACGCTGATCGACCTGGCCAAAAGCAACCCCAAACTTGTGGGGATCACGGCCGCCATGCCCAGCGGTACCAGTATGCTCAAAATGATGGAAGAGCTACCCGAGCGGGCATTTGATGTCGGAATTGCCGAACAGCACGCCGTTACGTTTGCGGCCGGACTCGCGACCCAGGGCATCAAGCCGTTCGTGGCCATCTACTCCACGTTCCTGCAGCGCGGATATGACCAGATCGTGCACGATGTCGCCATCCAGAACCTCCCCGTCGTCTTCTGCATGGACCGGGCAGGGGTGGCCGGCGCCGACGGACCCACTCACCACGGCCTGTATGACATTGCCTATATGCGCTGCCTGCCCAACATGATCGTTGCCGCGCCCATGGACGAGGGCGACCTGCGCAACATG
The DNA here is from genome assembly GCA_007120555.1 of Balneolales bacterium. Classification (GTDB taxonomy): domain Bacteria; phylum Bacteroidota; class Rhodothermia; order Balneolales; family Natronogracilivirgulaceae; genus SKNL01. The sequence goes on along the minus strand of SKNL01000162.1, from coordinate 1,036 downwards.
ATGTACACCGCTTCGCGCTTCGACGACGCCGCCTTCGCCATCCGCTATCCGCGCGGTGAAGCAACCGGCATGGCTCTCAGCGAAAAGTACAAATTCATCACACCCGGAACCGGACGGATTATCGCAGAGGGCAACGATATCGCCATTCTCAGCTACGGAACCATCGGCAAGTATGCAGATAAAGCCCGGGAAGAGCTTTTGGGCCATGGCATCTCAGCAGGACACTATGACATGCGCTTCGCCAAACCGCTGGACACGGACATGCTGGATCTTGTTGCCCGCCGGTACGAATACGTCATCACCATTGAAGACGGTGCAATCCATGGTGGATTCGGTTCCGCAGTCGCCGAGTACTACATGGAGCAGGATAAACGCCCCGTTATGAAAATCATGGGCGTTTCCGATCGGATCGTGGAGCACGGAACTCAGAAACAGCTGCATCGCGAACTGGGGATGGATGCGGAAGCCATAGTCGCCGAGGCCTTCAGACTGCTCAAAAAGCAGCCGTCAGCAGTCCCCTCCTGATCCTTAACGAAAACCAGCAGAACAACCTTCGCCTGAAGGCAGCATAAAGCCCCTGCAGAGACTTCTCTGTTTGCATTATTCCGATTTCGCTTACGCGTTTAACTGGGCACTTCGTGACCTTCGGTGCATGGTGCCTTCCATCGGACAAAGTCCGATGAGGCGGAATGGCACTTTCAATCATTTACCCTGTTTATTTTCGCCTCAGAGTTTGCTACATTGACCGTTCATCTCAATGAAAGCCCTTACATTGGCTTTGCCGCTTCATAAAGCAATGTGCGAACCAGGAAAAAATCGATGAAAAAACCCCGTCTACCCTTCTGGCAAATCTGGAACATGAGTTTCGGGTTTTTGGGAATACAGTTCGGATTTGCCCTTCAGAACGCCAACGTCAGCCGAATCTTTGAGACGCTCGGTGCCGATGTCGCTCAGATCCCCATCCTGTGGATTGCCGCACCGGTGACGGGACTCATTGTACAGCCCATCGTCGGATACCTCAGCGACAACACCTGGA
>SKNL01000075.1 GCA_007120555.1 Balneolales bacterium | reverse complement strand
CTGACACACAGGAGCATGATCAAATCCTGCCATGTGAATTCATTCTGACATTATGAATCGAAATTGATTTAAACAGATGAAACATTCATGGCCGATACATCTGACACACAGGAGCATGATTATTTCCATGAATGCTCCATCTGTCCGCTTGAATCCCCAAAAAATAAACAGATGAAACAGGTTGGTATGGAGCCTGGTCAAAAAAGCGATCAGGAATTGGTGGTCGAATGTCAGAATGGAAACAACGGGGCATATGGCATTCTGGTGAGCCGCTATGAATTGATCATGTACAGGACAGCGCTTGCAATTGTGAATGATCCGGATGTGGCCAAGGATGTGACACAAAACGGATTTATCAAAACCTGGGAAAAGCTCCACACCTTCAGAAGCGGCAGCCGATTCTACAGTTGGCTGTATAGAGTCATTATCAACGAAGCGCTCAATCAGGTGCGCAATGTCCGAAGAATGGAGTCATTGAACCAGGCTTTCCAGGATGATCAGACTCCATATCACCACATGGTGAATGCAGAGGATAACAGGGAACTCTACATCGCCATTGCACGGCTTAATGAAGACCAGAAAGTAGTACTGCTACTGAGGCATTTCGAAGATCACAGTTACAGAGAGATTGCAGAGATCCTGCAAATTGATGAAAAAACGGTTAAATCCAGGCTTTTCAGTGCAAGGATGAAATTGCGGGACCTGCTGCGCTGACTGCGGAATTGCCGTCTCTCTACGTCTCACTCCATTGCCGGACGGGGTGCCGTTAGCCGGGGATGCTGGTAACCGGGGGTGCCGTCAGCCGGGAGCATTGCGGATTCGGCAAAGGCGACCGTACTGCACATTTAGTGGTGCCGGTGCATGGGAATTTCTGGTCATTTGAAAAGATTGAAATTTTTTTACCAACTTTTGTTCATCTTGCGTGTAATTATAGCAGAAACAAGAAATTGATTCCATCATATATAAAATGAGATAACTATGGAAGACAGGATCATCAAATTAATTCACGGTGAAATTGACGGGGTTAACACCCCGGAGGAGAGCCGCCAGTTGCACGCGATTCTGGAGGAGAACGAGAAGGTCAGGGAGTTGCTTGAGGATCTGCAGCATCTGTCCCGGCGGCTGGACCGGATGAAATCGGAAATTACACTTCCTGAATCACTGGCGGATCCTGTCAGGAAGGGAATAGAGCTTGAAGAATCAGCAATAAGAAAGCAGGATAACCATACATATGAACATAATGCGGAGGCAGTCATGTCACAATCGAACTTCTTTACAGGAAAAACGGCAGCGGTAATAGCATCAATAGCAGCAGTGGTTTTGCTGGTAATCATTGTAACAGCGGATTTCGGCCAGCCGGAGACTGAAAATGTCTCGGGTACCATTGGAACGGATGGCGTGGAGCGTTCCGAACGTTACCGCGGCACTCAGATGACCGGGGCCGATATAGCACTTGATAATGCGGAAATGCAGCAGTTGCTTCAGAGCGACTCTTTTCAGCGACTGGTTGCATCGGGTGAATTGCAGACCCTTGCCAGCAATGAAACCTTTGTAAACATGATGGCAAGCCCCGATATGAGGCAGCTGTTCGCCAGTGTCGACTTCAACCGTCTTCTTGCCAGTCCCGATTTTCAGAATCTGTCAGCCAGTGTCGACTTCAACCATCTGTTTGCAAATGTCGAATTCAACCGGCTGATGACAAACCCTGAATTCAATCGACTGATGACAAGCCCTGATTTCAACTTCTTGTTTGCGAATGTCGACTTCAACCGTTTATTTGCGAATGTCGAATTCAACCGGCTGGCGGCCAGTCCCGATTTTCAGATGATGATGGCAAATGTGGACTTTCAGAGGCTTACAGCCAGTGTCGAGTTTCAGCGGCTGGCAGCGAATGTCGATTTTTCCAATTTGATGGCCAATCCGGATTTTAACCGGCTTATGGAAAATCCGGAATTTTCAAACCTCAGGTCCAGTCCCGAATTTCAGCAGCTGGCTGCCAGTGTGGATTTCAACCGGCTCATGTCCAGCCCTGATTTTGCCAGGATGATGACCACGCCGGACTTCAAACGTCTTGTTGCCAGTGTTGAATTTCAAAATCTGATGACCAGTCCCGACTTTCAACGCCTTGGTGCCAGCGTCGATTTCCAGCGCCTTGCTGCCAATGTCGACTTCAGCAGGCTGATGGCCAATCCTGAGTTTCACCGTCTTGCCGCCAACGTCGATTTCCAGCGCCTTGTTGCCAATGTCGACTTCAGCAGGCTGATGGCCAGTCCTGACTTCGCTGGAATTATGGCTTCCCCGGATTTCCAGAGGCTGATGTCAACGGTTGACTTCAACAACCTCCTTGCGAGTGTCGATTTCAGCAACATGATGGCCAACCCGGATTTCAACAGACTGATGGCCAACCCGGATTTCCATAGATTCGTAGCCACCATTAACTTCGAATTGTAGGGCCTGGATAAAGACAGGTTCCTGAAAGGATATAACCCAACCCTTCATTATAAGGGATAAACCAAGTAAAAAAGTACCCCGGGGGACCGGGGTACTTTTCTTTGTTGTTGGTGCGCCCGGCGGGGCGCATCCGCCTCGATTAATTCCAGCATTGACTGCAAAAAACAATAAAATTTTCACAGATCGTGAATTGGGAGTCGGATTATGGTGAATCGTTGCAAATACTTGTTGAAATACTGTGTCTTGTTTACAATCCTGATCGCAGGATTGTACGGCCGTGTCCAGGCCCAGTTCCAGTCTGTAAAGACCGATGATCTGCATCTTGTTTATTATAACTTCGGGCATGAATATCTCGTCAATCATACCATAAGGAGTTATTCCAATGCGCTTCGGTTCCACAAGGAAAAGTTTGGCTATGAAATGCGTGAGTCGGTAGTGCTTATCATGTCCGACTTTGGGGATTTTGCCAATGGCGGGGCATCGGCTGTACCCAACAACATCATCCTGATGGGAATAGCCCCGTTCCATTATGCTTTTGAGACGAATCCGGCCAACGAGCGTATTAACGTGCTAATGAATCACGAGCTGGTCCATATCATTGCCCAGGACAAACCATCGGGATCCGACCGTTTTTTCAGAACAGTGTTTGCGGGGAAAGTGTATCCGGACCGGAGTGATCCGGTTTCAGTTTTGTACAGCTATCTGACCAACCCCCGGATTTATTCGCCCCGCTGGTATCATGAGGGTATTGCCGAGTACATGACAACATGGATGTCCGGCGGCATTGGCCGGGTCATGGGCGCCTATGACGAAATGGTATTCCGTACCATGGTAAGGGATTCCGCACATATCTATGATGCCATAGGCCTGGAGTCGGAGGGCACTACCGTCGATTTTCAAGTCGGTGCCAACTCCTACATGTACGGAACCCGCTTCATGTCCTACCTGTCCATGAAACATGGTCCCGAGTCGCTGCTGCTGTGGGTTTCACGAAGTGATGACAGCAGGCGGTCGTATGCCCGGCAGTTCAAGCGGGTATACGGCGCTTCAATGGATGAAAAATGGTCTGAATGGATTGCCTGGGAAAACAGCTGGCAACAGGAAAATCTCGGACGGATTCGAAACAATCCTGTGACACAGGGACGGGTACTGTCCAGAAGGCCGTTAGGGGGCGTTTCGAAAGCTGTCTATGATGAAGAAAGGGACAGAATTTATGTCGCTGTTGACTTGCCGGGGACGGTTTCGCACATCGCCTCACTGGATCCGAACACAGGCGGCATGAACCGGGTCACGGACATCAGGGGATCCGCTTTGTATTTTGTCAGTTCCCTGGCTTTTGATCCCGAAACAGCCACCCTCTTTTATACCAATGACAATAACAGCTGGCGTGATCTCTATTCCGTGGACATTGAAAGCGGCAAAAGCCGGCGGCTGATAAAGGACAGCCGGACCGGTGACCTGGTCTTTAATCCGGTCGACCGTTCTATCTGGGGAATCCGCCATTTCAACGGCATCGTGTCGGTCGTGCGCATTCCCTATCCATACAACGAATGGAACAGGATCCATTCCCTTCCTTATGGAGAAGACCTTTTTGATATCGATATTTCCCCCGATGGCAAGTGGCTGAGTGCCGCCAGCGCCAATGTGAGCGGACAGCAAAAACTGCTGCTGATGAGTACGGACTCACTACTGGCCGGTAAATTCCAGCCGGTTGAAGTATTTGATTTCGAGGTCAGCTCACCTTCAAGTTTTTCCTTTTCCAAAGACGGCAGGTACCTGTACGGGTCCACTTATTACAGCGGGGTGTCGAACATTGTCCGCTATGATATTGAAAATCGCCAAATGCGATGGCTGTCCAATGCCGAGTCCGGTTTATTCAGACCGGTACCGGTGAGCGGGGATTCACTGATCGCCTTTGAGTTTACCGGGAACGGTTTCGTTCCGGTTCGGATAGCAAGCAACCCGGTTGAGCGTGTGAGCGCCATCCGTTTTCTCGGGCAGGAGATTGTGGAGCAGCACCCCCAGGTCACAAAGTGGATGCTGCCCCCACCCAGTCCGGCGCAATTTCCAGTGGAGGAGATGATCACGGAACGCTCGGACTACTCCCCGTTGCGAAGCCTGTCCGTTGTATCCGCTTATCCTGTTATCCAGGGATACAAGGATTATGCTGCCGGTGGCTTGCGGCTGAACCTGGGCGATCCGCTCAGGCTCCATTCCATGGCAATCACCCTTTCCTACTCTCCTCATCCCGGTTTGGCGGCAAGAGAGCATCTGCACGGATCGTTCCTCTATGAGGCATCTGCGTGGCATTTTTTCGGAATGTACAACGGTGCGGATTTTTACGATCTGTTTGGCCCCACAAGACGCAGCCGCAAAGGATATGCCCTTGGTGTGGGGTATAAAGACAATGCTTACAGAGATATCAACAGAACGCTCGACTACAGAATCACGACCACCTATTACGGTGGACTTGAGCGGCTTCCCGAGTTTCAGAACATCCTGACCTCGTTCAGTGAATTTGTTTCCCTTTCCGGCAGCCTGACATACCGTTCCATGAGCAATTCCCTGGGAGCCGTGGACCATGAAAAGGGGTTCCTATGGGAGTTTAATACCTACAACAACTATGTCGAGGGCCGCCTGTTCCCCCGTATAAACCAGAATCTGGATTACGGCATTGCTTTGCCGGTCCGGCATGCCTCATTATGGTTTCGTTCATCCACGGGCGTCTCTTTTTCCCCCAGGGAAGAGCCCCTGGGTAATTTCTACTTTGGTGGTTTCGGCAACAACTGGATTGATTACAATCCCAGCAGGCGGTACCGCTCCTTTTATTCTTTCCCGGGAGTAGATCTTAACCGCATAGGGGGCGTCAATTATGGCAAGCTTCTCACGGAACTTGCCTTGCCCCCGGTCCGGTTCAAAAGGGCCGGCTTCACGAATTATTATGCCAACTGGGCTCAGCTGAATCTGTTCGGATCCGGACTTGTCACAAATTTTGACCATGAAGCAACCCGGCAGCGTTTTTTCAATGCCGGTGCACAGCTGGATGTCCGGATGGTGGTTTTCTCCATTCTGGAGTCCACTTTTTCTGTTGGATACGCTTCGGCCTGGGATTACGACACCGGCAGGCGCAGCGACGAGGTGATGGTATCACTGCGATTGCTGCGATAGGAAATGAACGATTGAAATAACTGGTTGAATTGAATGAACATGTGCTGTCCACTGTCCCTTCACCCCCAAGGAATACCGTGATTTGAACATTTTTTTTCAAATAATCATCGCGTTCCTGCCGATCCTGCTGTTCCTGCTTTGCATGAAACTGATCGACAGTTTCAAGCTGGTAACGCTGAGGCAAACCGCTGTGGCGCTGCTGGCGGGCACCATTGCTGCTTTCCTGGCCATGTTTCTCAATGCCCAGCTGCTCACCATGACCGGCATGAGCGGCGTTGCGTTTTCCAGGTTCGCTGCGCCGGTCACCGAGGAGATCCTGAAAATACTGTTCATTGTCTTTCTGATCCGGACAAAAAAAGTCGGGTTTATGGTAGATGCCGCCATACTTGGTTTTGCCGTGGGGGCAGGTTTCGCCATTATTGAGAACATGTACTACATGCGAGTGCTTTCGGATACGGATCTTCTCACATGGTTTGTAAGGGGATTTGGCACGGCGGTGATGCATGGCGGCACCACATCCATAGCCGCGATGATAAGCAAGGATGTATCGGACCGTAAATCCTGGCCGGTTTATTTCACATTCCTTCCCGGCCTGGCTGTGGCCATCCTCATTCACGCTGCATTCAACATGTTTCTGCTGCCTCCGGTCAACACCACCTTGCTGATCCTGTGTACATTGCCTCCCGTTGTGTATCTGGTGTTTAAAAAAAGCGAGCGAAACACTCGCAGCTGGTTGGGAACCGGGCTTGACAGCGATATGGAAATGCTGAGAATGCTTATGGCTGGCAATATTTCCGGGACGCGCATCGGAAGTTACCTGAAAGCCCTTCAGGAACGGTTTCCGGGTGAAATTGTGGGGGATATGATCTGCTATCTGCGTATCTATCTTGAGCTTTCCATCAAGGCCAAGGGGGTGCTGATCATGAAGGAGAATGGTTTTGCGTTGCCGCATGATCCGGAATTGAAGTCCCAGTTCACAGAGCTCTCGTTTCTTGTAAAGAGTATCGGCAGGACAGGCCTGTTGGCCATTCAGCCGCTATTGAAGTTGAGCAATACCGATCTGTGGCAGCTCTATCTGTTGCAGAATGAGCCGGGGAAGTGAAGGAATCCGTCACCATTTTACCTGAAGTTCTCCTGGTCTGATAACCGGTACGATACGCAAGGCCTGTGGGATCTGTTCCCTTATTTTATCAGCATCATGGTGTCCGAAAGTGTCGTTCCGCCGGCCTCCATTCGGTAGATATACAAGCCGCTGGAATGAATGCCGGCATCCCAGGTGACGCTGTGCCGGCCCGCGCTCCGGATTTCATCCACCAGAATTGCGATTTCACGGCCCAGTACATCATAGACAGTCAGTCTCACCCTGCCTTGCTCAGGGATGGCAAATCCGATCACCGTCTGCGGGTTGAACGGGTTTGGGTAGTTTGGATCAAGTGAGATGGTTCGGGGGACGGTATTCCCGTCTTTGGCATCATCAATGTTGGTATCCCG
>SKNL01000256.1 GCA_007120555.1 Balneolales bacterium | reverse complement strand
TCCACTTTCCGGTCGGTTTCGGACCGGACCGGTTCCTGTTGAGGCTGGCAGCCTGCCAGCACTGTCAGCATCAGCAGGATTACTGATGTCACTGGCAATAATTTTTTGCTTGTATGGGTCATATGGGTCTCTTTGATTGTAAAATGCATCCTGATGGACGCGGCCGTTACGGGGTTGGATGTGGACAGGTCAATCACAGCACCCCGGCATGGCGGCCGCAGCTTTCACGGATAACCAGATCAGGTTTCAGGTTTCTGTGTTCAACTTCAGTCTTTTTGCCGCTGATCCTATCGATGATCATCCGTGCGGCACACCTTCCCTTCTGATAGATGGGTTGGCGGATGGTGGTAAGCGGCGGGATGGTGTACCTGGCAAAGGACAAGTCATCAAATCCAACAATGGAAATATCACCGGGCACCCGCCGTCCGCTTTTGTGCAGCGCCGCCAGCGCACCCATGGCCATGGTATCACTGGCACAGAACCAGGCGGTTACTTCCGGATGGCGCCTGAGCCTGGACATCATCTGGTCGTATCCGCTTCTCTGGGTGTAATCGCCGATGGCGATCACGTCTTCGTTCACCGCAATACCCGCATCCACCAGGGCTTTTCTGTACCCAGCCAACCGGTCCTGCGACTCCTGCAGGAGCTGGCTGCCCACCATGGCGCCGATGTTGCGGTGACCAAGCCTGACCAGATGACTCACGGCGCTGCAGCTGCCGGAAAAATTATCCACGTCTACAGAACTGATACCGGATAATCCGGGAGCGTGCCCGATGAGTACCGCCGGGATCTCACGGGTCATGAGTTTGGCGGCCAGCAGATCGGTGACCTCCTCGGCGAACAGGATCACCCCGTCCAGTGTGTGTTCGTTGAGGATGAATTTCTGAAACTCCTCCTTCATGTCAGTGGATATGAACATCTGCCGGACCGAATACCGCTGCGCCAGACACTCTTCGAACACGCCCAGATAGAGCAGGGTGGAAAAACCGTTGCTCATCACATCGTTTGCATTGCGGGTGGACAGGATCCCGATTTCACGCATGTTTTTTGCGGCCAGGCTCCGGGCGGCGGAGTTGCGCTGATAATTGTACTTCCTGACCACGTTCATCACACGTTCCCGGGCCACATCACTGACATGCGGATGGTTGTTCAGCACCCGCGATACGACCGATCTGGAGACGAACGCATATCTCGCTACCTGGTCTATGTTGATTTTACTCATGATTTGTCCGGGTCAGGTGATCGTGAATGGAAAAAAGTTACTCCAGCCGGTGCAAAGTCTCGTAGATGGCACCCAGCAGGATATGGTCGGGATCGTGGCTGTGCTCCCAGTACATCACCCCGGAGAGGCCTTCCGAGAGTACAAAAAGGGCCTTTTCGCGCAGGGATTCTTCATCTTCATACGAGTAGAGAGTCCGTATTTCGGCATTCCAGAGCCAGGGGGCATGGGCCTCGTCATCCCACAGTCTTACATAGCCGTTTTGGTTGAGGTACTGTCCGCGAAGGACGGAAAACGGCACATTGGGCACATCAGAGACATAGGGCTGGTGCAGGCCGTTGTTTTCAGGCGCTACCCCTGTCCATCCCCTCGCATAGAAAGCTGCTCCCAGCACCAGCTTTTCAGTCGGGACACCTGCCTCCACATGCCGCCGGACAGCGTCCAGAGCCGAGGGACGGTCCTCTTGGCCGGCCGAGGGGTACATGTTGGCGTGGTGGCCGGTGGTTTCGGTCCAGGACCCGTGGAAGTCATAGGTCATGATGTTCACAAAATCGAGGTACCGGTGCGCTTTGTGCATTTCGGTGTTGTCCAGATAGGCCTGGTTGGCACCGGTGGCGATGGTCAGCTTGTACCGGTCGCGTCCTTGCCGGCCTTCCATATCGCTCAGTTCATCCAGTTTCTCCCTGACAGTGCGCAGCAGCAGGGTGAAGTTCTTCTTGTCTTCGGGACGGAAAACATTTCCGGCGCCAATCTGTCCGGGATATTCCCAATCCAGGTCGATGCCGTCCAGCTTTTGTTCGCGCACCAGATCCAGCGCGCTGCGGGCGAACGTTCGGCGCGATTCATCGGTCAGCGCCGCGTCGGAAAAGTTGCCCGACCACGTCCAGCCGCCCACCGACAGCAGGATTTTGAGGTCCGGATTGACCTGCTTGAGCGCCTGCAGCTGCCGGAGCATCTCGGTGTCGACATCGTGCATGAGCACCGCCTGATGATCGATCACATTGGCAAACGCATAGTTGATATGGGTGAGCATGTCCGCTCTGATGTTCTCAACGTCCGGGCTGCGCGCACCGAAGACATAGCCGATGATGCGCTTTTCCGGTGATTTGTCCAGCGTCCTCTCCTGCGTATTTTCCGGCTCCTCTCCCGGCACGTGTTGTATGCGGTCAGCTCCCCATGAGAGGTACAGGATGACGGCCGCCATGACCAGCGCAACTGTTTCCCTGGTAAATACTTGTGTTTTTTTTCCCGTATTGGTTCTCAGCATTGCAGCCTCCGGTGTGAAATAAATAGTAACCATCCATATGCGGTCGCAACATTCAAAATATGATACCTGCCGCACAGGATGTGATTGGAATCGCTTCCAATCGAGCAGCACCCTGCTCCCTCTTTTGAATTTACCACGGTTCGGGTAATTTAAAATAACTTTTTTAAAAAACCGGTTTGCACCCGGCAATTCTCCCCAATCACATCTGCCATGACCGTCCACAAGATCCATCTTTTCACAATCGCACTGATGCTCATGACGCCATCCTTTTCCACCTCAGGGCCCGATTCCCATGACGGCGCCATAAGCGGCCGGACCGGCCATCCCCAGGTCCACACCACCGGTGGTCCCGCCAGCAATCCGGATGCCACCGACGCAAGAAGCACCTTGGACCGCCTCACCCTCATGCCGCTGCCCAACGGTCCGGTCACCCCCGGCGAAGGCCGGTTCCGGGTCGACGAACACTTCGCCCTTGCCGTACAGGGTAAACCCGATGCACGCATCTATCCCGAATCCACCCGCCTCATCCGCCGCCTGGCAGGACGCACCGGGCTCTTCCTCCCGCAGGATTTCATCCGGAAGGATACGGATGCCGGCTCCACGTCGCTGCTCGTCCGCGTGGAACGCCCCGGAAAGCTGGAGCTGCACGAGGACGAATCCTACCGGCTGAGCATCACCTCCGAACGGATACGGCTGGATGCGGCCACCGACCTTGGCGCGCTCCACGGATTCGAAACGATCCTGCAGCTGCTGGATGCGGACGCCGACGGGTACTTTTTCCCCGCAATCGAGCTGGAGGACGAACCGCGCTTCCCCTGGCGCGGACTCATGATCGATGCCGCCCGCCACTTCATGCCGGTGGATGTGATCAAGCGTAACCTGGACGGCATGGCGGCCGTGAAGCTCAATGTCTTCCACTGGCACCTGACCGAAGACCAAGGGTTCCGGGTGGAAAGCAAGACCAAGCCGCTGCTGCATGAAAAAGGATCCGACGGCGAATACTACACCCGGGAAGAGATCCGCGACATCATCCGCTATGCGGACCAGCGCGGCATTCGGGTCGTGCCGGAATTTGACATCCCCGGCCACGCCACCAGCTGGCTCGTGGGACATCCCGAACTGGCCTCGATGCCGGGTCCCTACGAGATCGAGCGCGGCTTCGGTATTTTCGATCCCACACTGGACCCCACCCGCGAGGAGGTCTACGAGTTCCTGGATGTGTTCCTCGGCGAGATGGCTGCCCTGTTCCCCGACGACTTCATGCATATCGGCGGCGACGAGGTCACCGGCCGGCACTGGGACGAGAACCCGGACATCCAGCAGTTCATGCGCGAAAACGAGATCCCCGACAACCAGGCGCTGCAGGCCTATTTCAACAGCCGGGTGATGGATATTCTGGAAAAGCACGGAAAGATCATGGTGGGATGGGAGGAGATCCTGCACCCCGATCTGCCGCAGGATATCGTGATCCAGTCGTGGTATGGACGCCAGTCCATGGTCGACGCGGCGCGCCAGGGCTACCAGAGCATCCTCTCGCACGGCTACTACATCGACCTGATCCAGCCCACCGACCTGCACTATGTGAACAACCCGCTGCCGCCCGATACCCCGCTCAACCCGGAAGAACAGAAACTTATCCTGGGCGGCGAGGCACCCATGTGGTCGGAATACGTGAGCTGGGAGACCATCGATTCGCGCATCTGGCCCCGCACGGCCGCCATTGCCGAGGTGTTCTGGTCGGTGGATGTGCCCACAATCAATCTGCCATCCGGACGCGAGTGGTTCATCCCCGAAGACCTGCTCACTCCGGAGATCGTCGCACGTCTCGATGACATGTACCGGCGGCTGGAGGCGATCCGCATCCAGCTGGAAGAACACGGGCTCACACACGACAGGAACTACCCGGTGATGCTGCGCCGTCTGGCCGGCGATGATGACATCACGGCGGTAAAAACTTTTGTGGATGTGGTTGAGCCGGTCAAGATCTACAACCGTCCGCGCCAGCGCAGGCATACCTCCTACTACCCGCTGACCCGCACGGTGGATGCGGCCCGTCCCGATGCCATGACGGCCCGGCAGTTCCGCCGCCTGGTGGATGATTACCTTGACGGGGGCGCCGCTGACCGCGAGATGGCCGCCGTGATCCGCGGGCAGCTGCTGGTTTGGCGGGACAATCACTCAGAGCTCGAAAAAGTCATCCGGCGATCGCCCATCCTTGCGGAGATTGAAACCCTCTCCGAAGACCTCGCCCGGCTGTCGGCTGTCGGGATCGAAGCGCTGGACAACATCCTTGAAGCACAGCGTTCGCATCCGGACTGGAAGCGGGAGGCCAAGTCCGCTGTGGAGGCCGCCCGCGAACCGCGCGGCCAGGTGGAGATCATGATCGTACCGGCAGTGCAGAAACTCATTCTGGCATCTGCCGGGGAGTGAACGGCACAACATCCCAGACCACACATACAATTGCAAACATCATGAAACATCCAACACCAACCATGCCACAGCACAGCCGCACGACGTTATTATTACTGACCCTTGCCCTTGTCCTGTCCGTCACTGCATGCGGAGGAGAGCGTCCGGATGCCGCCGATGAACGCGCGGCCGCATCACCAAAACACAATTTCACGGAAGAACCCTGCTTTATCTCCATGTGGAACCATCGCCGCGACCTGGATCCCTCAGAACTGGTGGCCGAGCTGGGCGTCAACCATATCTGGTCCCATGATGACGCCTATAACGGACAGGAGTGGGAGGAGACGCACATGTACCGGCTGCTCCAGATCCCGGGTGTTGATTACGTGATGGCCAAGATTGAGCGGGCAGCGTGGGGATGGGATCACGAAATGTCACTTCGGCACGCCAAATGGGTCGCCGGACTATCGAAAGAGCACCCGGGGATCGCCGGCATGTACCTCAACGATTTTTACGATGAAGTTGAGGATGGATACCGCACCGAGAAGCAGTGGCGCGAGATCATTGATGCGGCGAAGTCGATCAACCCGGACCTGAAGCTCTGGGTGCCGCATTATCCGCACCGCGATCAGGGCCGGCATGCCTTCGACTTTGATATCGACGGGGTGATCCTGAACCTTTGGGGCAACGAGCCCGAATTGATGGACCGGGCCAAAGAGCATCTGGCGGCCGGACTCGCGCACCACCCCGACCGCCCTGTGATCGCCGGTCTGTATTTGCGTTCGGGCATGGACGGAGGACGCTGGCTTACCGAGGATGAGTTCCGTTTTGTATACGGGCATTATGTGGACATGCTCAACGCCGGCCAGCTCAAAGGCGTGCGGATTTTTGCCGCTTACCAACTCAAGGAGCGCCCGGAGTACATTGAATGGGCGAAAGAGATGCTGGAAAGCGTGACGTGCCGGTAAGTTCCAGCCGGTAGATCTGCGGCGGAGAATCATGGTTGGCATCCTGATCAGAAAAAACAAAAAAAAACTAGTCATCTCTCCTCTTTAACATGCAATAATATTAGAGTTAGGGGGCATGTTGCTTTCTGACTTCTTCAAAGTGAAGATATACACAGCCAGATACTGACAAGTCAGTTGGTATCAATTGTGAATAATCATGAACTGAAAAAAGAGGCCCTATCATGTTACAGCATATTGCATTTTCCATAGTGGCAATTTCATTCCTTGCCATGTCCGCATTCATACCCGATGAGACAGTCGACTATGAAACCGCAACCCTTAGCGGTGTCGTAGTGGATGCGGAAACCGATGAACCTGTTTCAAATGCGGTTGTTACCCTGATTGGCGGTGAACATGTGGCCGTAACAGGTGAAGATGGAACTTTTGTATTTGAAGAGGTGATAATAGGTGACCATGAGCTTGCAGTTGAGGCTGATGGTTACGCAAAAAAAAGCCGAACCGTACAATTAGGTCCAGAAGGTAAAGAAGTAACATTGGAATTAAAGGCTGATTACTAAGTCCGGAAGAAGAATAATCGCCCACCTTTGATGGAATTTTAATCCCATCGAAAGCACAATACTAAACCCTCCCCGAGGATCTCGTCAATTTGGCGGGATCTTTTTTTATTCGTCAGAATAGATATGCTCATTCGGAACCGGGATGGGGCGGCATGATGGCTAATGACCCTTATAAGCATGATGAGTCTGATCCAGGTCTTCGGACTAATCTCTTTTGTCCGGCAGCTGATGTAACGATTCCGTGCGGGAAGCCACATAATGCCCCAGCAGGCCGGACAGGTCCAGCCGGTGGATCTGCTGCGGGAAATTCAGCACCGATACGGAAAAATGCTCGTTGGTGATGTAGTAGGTAAGTCCGTCGCGGGTGGTGATCGCCTCCACCTGATGTCCGCGCCCCAGGAAATTGCCCGGAAGATTCAGCCCGACCTTGCGTCTGTTGCCGCCGAAAAAATCCACCCCCTCAAAGTCGTAGAAGAGGTAGAGAAACGGCGCCATGTCGGAGCTGTACCCGGTGAAGACGAGCAGGTCCATATCCTCCAGATAGACCAGCCCGGTGACCAGCCCCTGCACATCGTAGGTCTGCTGCAGCTGCGCCACGTGGTCGCCCGGTTCGTTGGGCAGCAGGTACATGGAGGTCTGCTCGCTGGTCCACTGCTTGGTGAACAGGAAGATGCTGTCGCCGCGGACCAGGAACGCCTCGCAGTCGAAATCGGTCTGGTTGGATCCGGGGGATTTGAGATCTTGCTGATCTGAGTATGTGTAATTGATCACATCCAT